>JBDKSF010000055.1 GCA_039680785.1 Candidatus Cloacimonas sp. | reverse complement strand
CCCTCATCATCAGGACCTCTATGCTTAATGGCATCCGTCATTGCTTTTAACAAAAATGCCTCTCTGCCTTTCTGCTTAAAATTATGCGCATTTTGGGGCAGATTATCATTGCCATCTGAAAAATGATCTAATGTTTTAGCTATACTCACTGATTCTTGGTTAAAACAATATATCCCAGCTATTCCGCACATTTATTCTCCTTATCCTTCATATTCCTTTTTTTATAATTACAATTCCAGTCAAGCGTTTTATCACAAATAACTGAGTGTAAAGGTAAATAATATCCCTCTTTACTATCTTTTCCTTAAGCAAAAATCTTTCCATTAGGAAAGGATAGAATCGAAAAAAATCCCTTGACAGGAGAGCGGGTTTTCCAATATGTGAACATATATTCATAAAGGAGACAAAATGGATACTCAGAATTGTTTATGCAAAAGCATTTCGGTAGAAGAAATGAATGATATAAAAAGTCATATTCCTACAGACGAAACCATCCAGGATATGGCAGAATTTTTCAAGATTTTTGGCGACGGTACGCGCCTGAAAATATTGTATTATCTTTTTAGACACGAATTATGCGTAGCGGATTTAGCCCTACTGGTTAAAATGCAGCAATCGGCAATTTCGCATCAATTAATGTTATTGCGTTTACATCGTTTAGTAAAATATCGCAAGGAAGGCACCACTACTTATTATTCTTTGGCGGATGAACATATTAACAGCATTTTTAAAGTTGCGTTGGAACACTTACAGGAGCTGTAAATGATTATTGAAGAATATGATGTGCACAATCTGGATTGTCCCGATTGTGGCAATAAGATAGAAGTGGAAATCAATAATTTAAAAGAAGTGGAAAACGCCAATTTGGATTTTATTAACAAGCGTTTAACGATTGAATACATAGAGAAAGTGGAAAATCCGCTCAATAGGTTAAATGCCATAGCAGCCAAAATTGATCCTAATGTCCAATTTACATTGGCAGGAATGGATATTGAAGAAACCGGCAATAAACCCTGGTTTATAATAGCATCTATTTTGGTTCTTGCGGTAAGTTTATTTTTTAGCAGTCGGGTTTCCACAATTTTAGGGATTGCCGCCTATCTTATTGCCGGGCACAGAGTTATTAAAAAAGCAATACAAGAAATATCTTCCCGCCAGATTTTTACGGAGAATTTCTTAATGACTTTGGCTACTTTCGGGGCACTTTACTTAGGTGAATTTATTGAAGCCGCGGCAGTTATGATTTTTTACGAAATCGGATTGTATCTGGAAAATGGAGCCATTGCCAAAAGCAGAAATAATTTAAAATCCCTGCTTGCTTTAAAACCGGAGATAGCACACTTAAAAACTGAAAAGGGGATAGAAGATCTTAAGCTGAATAACATCAAACAAGAACAAACCATTCTTGTTTATGCCGGAGAACGAATTCCTTTGGATGGCATTGTAATAAAAGGGGACTCTACAGTTGATACCTCTTCAATAACGGGAGAAGCAATTCCAGTTTTAGTAGAACCAAAATCCACTGTTTTTGCCGGTTTTTTGAATGGAAATGGGTTATTGGAAATAAAAGTGCAAAAGACAGAAGCGGAAAGTATGGTTTCGCGCATCATAAAACTTATCGAAAATGCCAGCAGCAAAAAATCCGAAACCGAGAAATTTATGACCCGTTTTGCCAGATATTACACACCCGCAGTAGTTTGTGCCGCTATTTTAGTATTTGCCATACCTTCCATTTTAGGTTATAATTATACTGACTGGTTAAAACGCTCCTTAATTTTTCTGGTAGTATCCTGTCCTTGCGCCTTAGTAATTTCCATACCTTTAACCTATTATATTGGAATAGGCAAAGCGGCAAAGAAGGGAATCATTTTCAAAGGTAGCGTATTTTTGGATATGCTAAATGAAGTTAAAACAATTGTCTTTGATAAAACCGGAACTTTAACCACCGGTGATTTGCGAATTGCCGAAATTAAAGCCGCGCCAGAAATTGACCCTGAAGAACTTAAACATAGCACTTGGCTGTGTGAATGGACATCTTCTCATCCTTTTGCCAAAGCCATTAAAAGTGTTTTTTCTTACCGTTTTGAGCCCTCCGCGGTAGAGGCATTTTCCGAATATCCCGGTAAAGGTGTTTTATTGGTTTATAATAAAGACCGCTATCTTTGCGGCAATGTTGATTTTTTAAAGTCCTTCGGCTTTATTAATTTGCTTGATGCAGGCGACAATAGTGTAGTGCATACCGTGAAAAATGACATCTATTTGGGCTACATAAGTTTTCAGGATGAATTGAAACCCGGAATGAAAGAAGTATTGCATTCCCTTAAACAAAAAGGGATTAAGCATCTTTCAATGCTTTCCGGAGACCGCTATCCCAAAGCGGAAAAAGTGGCAAAAGAACTTGGTTTGGATAGCTTTTATGCCGAATTAACCCCAGAAAGTAAACTGGCAAAATTGGAAGAAATCCTGAAAACCGCTAAAAATAAAGTTGCTTATTGCGGCGATGGTTTAAATGATGCCCCCGTTTTAGCCAGAGCCGATGCGGGAATCGCTATGGGAAAAATTGGAGCTCAAGCATCCATTGAAACGGCAGATATCGTTTTATTGAATGATAAACCCGAACAACTGGAAAGTGCATTCAACATTTCCCAAGAGACCAATAAAATGGTTTGGCAAAATATCATCCTGGCTTTAAGCATAAAAGCACTGGTTATGGCTTTGGGAGTTGCGGGAATTGCCAATCTATGGGAAGCAATTATTGCCGATGTTGGAGTAACTTTACTGGTTATTTTCAATTCTTTACGAATGATGAAAAAGCCGTCAATGTAACTTCCATTGGAATAAACCGTCCTTTAATCCATATCTACTAACACATTGTTTTTCAGAGCGTTCATTCGTAATTGTGTCCAAAATGCCTCCTAAGGGAATTCTATTGCCTAACTTATTCATCTTCAGAACCTTGCGTAACAACTCCCTTACACTGGCGTAACACTGCTCTTATCTCGTAAGAGAATTGTTACAGATATGTTACTGGAACATAACATATTCTTCCAATGTCCTGATGAGCAAAGAAACCAGGATTTTAGATTTTAGGGTCTATGAGAACATAATGCTGAGGCATAAGCCATTTGGAGTTATTCTGCTAAAAGGGGACTTTTCTTTACGCTGAAAAAAAGGACAAAAAACCAACTGAAAGGGTGCCTGTGCAATATGAAACTGCCTGCAAGTCAAAAGTTATGCAGAAATAGCAACCAAGGAAATTGGAAGGATGTATCGGTATAAATGGCTTATAATATCCACTTAAGTAAATTGCAAGATGCGGAATCTCTGAAATTTGCGTGCTTCTCTCTTTTTTGGGGGTAAAATTAAAATCGAAAATCATTCTCGGCTTGACAGAATCATATTTATGGAAATTAAGGTTATTACTTGGTAAAATTTAGGAAAATGGAGCTATAAATGCTAAAAATTACTTTGCCCGACGGTAATATACGAAATTACGAAAACCCCGTCAGCGCTATCCAAATTGCGAAAGATATCAGTCCAAAACTAGCGGAAGCGGCGGTTTGTGCAGAAGTAAACAATAATCTGGTTGATCTGGATTATATGATAGATAAAGATGCCACCCTCTTATTTCACACTTTTGAATCCGAACAAGGAAAAGAGGTCTATTGGCATAGTACCGCTCATTTAATGGCACAGGCAGTAAAACAATTGTTTCCGGAAGTAAAAATTGCCATCGGACCTGCTATTGAACAGGGTTTTTATTATGATTTTGATAGAGACGAACCATTTACGGAAGAGGACTTGCCAAAAATCGAACAAAGAATGAAAGAACTAATTTCCCAAGCGCTTCCCTACCAAAGAGCAGAATTAAGTAAAGCGGAAGCAGCGAAAATATTCGGCGAAATGGGCGAAACATATAAATTGGAACTTCTGGAAAATATCCCCACAGGAGACATAATCAGCACTTACCGTCAAGGCGATTTTATTGATCTATGCCGCGGACCTCATCTTCCTCATACCGGAAAAATTAAAGCCATAAAACTTTTAAGAACTTCCGGTGCATACTGGCGTGGCGATGAAAAAAATAAAATGCTGAAACGGATTTACGGAATAAGTTTCCCAACGGAAAAAGAACTGACGAACTATATACAATTTTTGGAAGAAGCCGCAAAACGCGATCACCGTAAATTAGGTAAAGATCTTGATCTTTTTTCCATCAACGATGAAGTAGGACCCGGACTGGTTTTATGGCATCCCAAAGGAGCTATGGTGCGTCATTTAATTGAAGCATACTGGAAAGATCAACATTTGAAAAAGGGTTATCAACTGGTCTATACTCCCCATATAGGACGCGCTAATTTATGGGAAATTAGCGGTCACTTAAATTTCTACAAAGAAAATATGTATAGCAAGATAGACATTGAAGGTCAGGATTATTATCTAAAGCCGATGAACTGTCCTTTTCACATCAGTATTTACAAAACCAAACAGCACAGTTATCGTGAATTGCCTGTCCGTTTAGCAGAACTGGGAACTGTTTACAGATATGAAAGAAGTGGCGTTTTACACGGTTTGATGAGGGTGCGGGGTTTCACACAAGATGATGCTCATATTATCTGTACTCCTGAACAAATGGATGATGAAGTGGAAAAATTGATCGTCTTTGCATTGGATATGTTAAAGGCATTCGGTTTTAAAGAATTTATGATTTATCTTTCCACCCAGCCAGAAGATAGCGTGGGTAAAAAAGAGGACTGGGATAAAGCGACCTCTGCCCTGGCTGCTTCAATGGAAAAATTGGGTCTGGACTATAAAGTGGATGAAGGGGGCGGAGCTTTTTACGGTCCTAAAATTGACATCAAAATTAAAGATGCCTTGGGCAGAGCTTGGCAATGCACTACCATCCAATTTGATTTTAATGAACCAGAAAGATTTGATATGACTTACATCGGCGCCGATAATACCGCTCATAGACCTTTTATGATTCACAGAGCAGTTTTGGGTTCCGTGGAAAGATTTTTTGCTACTTTGCTGGAATATCACAGTGGCAATCTACCTTTGTGGCTGGCTCCCGTCCAAATTATGGTGATTCCAATTACCGATGGCCAAATCGACTATGCCCGTAAAATAGAAGAACAGTTGTTGGAACAGGGCTTTCGTTGTGAATTGGATGCTCGCAGTGAAAAAATGGGTTATAAAATTCGTGCCGCCGAAAACAGCAAAATTCCTTTTATGTGCATAGTGGGCAAAAATGAAGAAAGCAATGCCACGGTCGCCATCAGACAACATAAAGTTGGTGACCTGGGCATAATGAATTTAACTGAAGCAATCAATATTTTGAGACACGCGCTATGAATGTCTATGAAACTGTTCAGGAAGAACTTGCCAAAGAGGCATCTGCCATTCAAAAAGTAGCGGAACAGCTGAGTAAGGACTCCCTCGAAAAAGCATTTGAACTACTCTGCAATTGTAAAGGAAAAGTGGTTTTGACGGGAATGGGTAAAACCGGAATTATTGCCAAAAAAATAAGCGCTACTTTAGCTTCCACGGGAACTACCTCTATTTTTTTACATGCTGCGGAAGGAATTCATGGAGATTTAGGAATGATTGAATCCGATGATGTGGTGATCGCCATTTCCAATAGTGGAAACACTCAGGAATTGATCAATCTGATTCCCTTTCTGAAATTTAATTATGTTCCCATCATAGCTATCACCGGAGACCCCAAATCCCAACTGGCAAAAAATTCCGATGTCGTGATAAACTGTCATATACCCAAAGAATTGGAGCCCCTTGGAATTGTTCCAACTGCTTCAACAACGGTGGCTTTGGCGGTTGGTGACGCTTTGGCTATTGCTTTGCTGAAATATAAAAATTTCCAGCTGCAAGATTTTGCCCGTATCCATCCCGGTGGGACCATCGGTAAAAAGCTGCTTTTAAAAGTGAACGATTTGATGCACAGTAAAACGGAACTTCCCGTTATTAAAGAAAATGCCAATATGTCTGAAGCAATCATTGAAATGACTTCCAAAAAATTGGGTTGCACAGCCGTGACGGATAAAAATGATAAACTGATAGGAATGATAACCGATGGTGATTTAAGAAGACAATTGCACCTAAAAGGTAATTCCCTATTGAATTATACAGCCAAAGAATGTATGACTCCCAGCCCCAAAACACTAAAACCTGAAGTTC
This sequence comes from Candidatus Cloacimonas sp., assembly GCA_039680785.1. NCBI lineage: Bacteria > Pseudomonadati > Candidatus Cloacimonadota > Cloacimonadia (SeqCode) > Cloacimonadales (SeqCode) > Cloacimonadaceae (SeqCode) > Cloacimonas (SeqCode) > Cloacimonas sp. (SeqCode). Next base: position 21,927 of record JBDKSF010000055.1, on the reverse strand, counting down.
TGGCTGTTGAAGCATTGAATTTGATGGAAAAATATAAAATAACGATGATACCCGTCGTTGACGATAATGACATCCCCGTAGGAATGTTACATATGCACGATTTATTGACTGCAGGAGTTATTTAATAGAGGTCTTTTTCTTCTTCTTCATCTGGTTCTAATTCATAATTGTGATTATAGACAAAATCGTGCGTTCCCGCTTTTACTAAATTCTTTAATTTATCGGCAATTTCTTCTATTTCATCCAGATAGTCAATAATATTTAGGCCCCCTGCCGCTTCACATTCTCTATTTTGAATTCTGGCAAGAACATCTTCTCGCAAGAAATGGTGGGTCTCATTTATTCTTCCTTCCATTTCAATTATTTTATAAACATATTCCTCTTTCAATTCTGCCAGATAATCTATGGATAAATCCAACATAATAAGCAGCTTGGAATGTAAATCGTCTATCATTTTAATAAACTCGGGAGGAAGCTGATGCTTTTGAGATATCATCTGCTCATTCAAAATTTTATTGATTTGCTCCGTAAAATCACCAATTTTTTCTATATCATTAACCGAATGTAGTAAAGCAGGTATCTTATGAATGATGTCTTCTGCCTTTGTCTTTTCATTCACAGCCACTAAATAGAGAGTAATTTCCCGTTGGAGATTATCAATGGCTTTTTCAATCCGGCTTACGCGTAATTGCTTCTTATAATCCTTATCCTTGAATGCTTGATAAGAAATTAACAGTTCCATTCTCACTAAACGCAACATTTCTCGCATTTCTTTCATTGACTGTTTTATTGCCAAGTCCGAATTGTTGATGATGGTATAATTCAAATGTTTGGGTTCGCCTAAAGAAATGGTTTCCACTTTATCAGGCGGAATAATTTTAGTGGCAGCTTTAGCCAATAGACCGGCAAAAGGCAAGAAGAAAATAGTATTGATGATGTTAAATAAAGTGTGCCCATTGGCAATGTGCCGAGCTACATTCTGTCCTAAATAAACATTCCCCGGCGTAATCCAGTTAATAAGTAAGGGGTATATGCCCAAATAAGTTAAAGTTGCAAAAATGATCGTTCCGAACAAATTGAAAAGAGTATGAACCATAGCTACGCGTTTGGCTGTATTACTACTGGTTATGGCTGCCAACCAGGCAGTGATCGTAGTGCCAATATTATCTCCAAAAACCAAATACAAAGCCCCTTCAAAAGGTATCAAACCCGTAGATGCCAAAACCATCACTATTCCTATGGAGGCAGCAGAACTCTGAATTAACATTGTGAAAGCGGTTCCCACTAAGATACTTAAAATTGGATTGGAAGCCAGTTGAATCATTAAATTTTTTGCCACTACGGAATTCTGCAAAGGAGTAACTGATTCAGCCATAACATTTAACCCGATAAACAATAAACCGAAACCAATGATTATCTGGCTCCAATGTTCCATTGCCCTGCTTTTGCGGATGAAAAGTAAAGCGACTCCTAAAACAATGAACAAATAAGCATACTGACCAATATTGAAAGCAATTAATTGGGTAGTTATCGTGGTGCCAATATTGGCGCCCATAATTACCCCTACTGCCTGATTTAATGTCATAATTCCGGTATTGACAAAACCAACCGTCATAACTGTAGTTGCCGAACTACTTTGAACTAAAGCAGTTACACCCAAACCAACTAAGACACCTTTCAAAGGAGAATTAATGAGGACCTTTAGGATCCTTCGCATTTCGGAACCGGCAACTGCTTGTAAACTATCGCTCAATTTATTGATTCCGAATAGGAAAAGTGCCAAACCACCTATCAAGTTTATGATATTCAACAAGTTCATCTAATCTCAATGTTCCTTTTTAACCGTAATATTTATAGTTTTTTTTAGCCCTCGTAATGGTCAAGTAATTTTTGCTTGACATTTAGTAAAATTATGCTTTCTTAAAAAATCAATGAAAACGAATTCTTGACAAATTCTGGTAGTTTATTTATGAAGAACAAATTAACTAAAGGTTTGAAATATGCCTACTTGGGAACTTTATGCAAAGGGTAGAGTTCAGGGTGTTGGGTTCCGTTATTTTATCTGGAACCTGGCAAGCGAACTTGGAATTAAAGGTTATGTTCGAAACCAATGGGATGGAACGGTTAAAATCGTTGCCCAGACAGATGAGAACACTTTTGAGTCCTTTATGCATAGGGTAGCAGAAGGGAATAAATATGCTTTGGTAAAAAAGCTGGAAATTAATAAACTGGATAGTGATGAAGAATATAATGACTTTGAAATTAAATAAATACTTATGGCTGATGGTGATGCAGATATTGCTCATTTTGCCTTTGGGGCTTTCTGCGGCTGATCAGATACATACTGTTAAAAAAGGAGATACCCTTTATTCTCTCAGTAAGCGTTACGGCACAACTGTGGATGAATTAAAACGGCTGAATAAATTATCTAATAATGATCTTGCCATTGGGCAAAAACTGATTATTAAGAAGGAAAAAGCAAAGCCCAAACCGGTTACTCCGGTGCCGGTTATAAAACCAGTTCCGGCTGAAAATCAGGAAAGTGCTCTCCCATCTCCGAATCCAAATCCAACTACTCCTGATAATATTGTTCCTCCCCTTGCGCCAGCCATAATTCCACCCGAATATTATTACACCGTAAAAGCCGGTGATAATCTCTACCGCATTGCGGTAAATAACAATATTACATTGAAGGATTTGCTAAATTGGAATAACTTTGCCAACAGCTCCGTTAATATATATCCGGGTGATAAAATAATTGTCAAGAATCCGTCTGGTAGCAGCGAAACCATTACACAGCCAGAAGAATCAAATCCTGAACCAGTTGCGCTGATTTCCAACACGCCCGCGAAGGAAGATACAGTCCTGATTGAAAGAGTTTATATCGTTCAAAAAAAAGATACACTTTATCGAATTGCCACTAATAACGGAATGACAGTTGATGAATTGATGAAATTGAATAACTTAACCTCTCCTGATTTGACGGTGGGACAAAAAATATATTTATCTGGAAAACCTCATCCTGGAACAACTGCTCCTCCCACCATCCTTAATGAAGAAGAATTATTGAAAAAGGATAAAATACGCACCGATCTAATTATGCCTGTTGACGGCCATATTATGTCCGAATATGGTTTACGAAATGGACGCCCTCATAAAGGAATTGATTTAGGAGCTAAAAATGGCACGCCCATATATGCCGTTTTGGATGGAACCGTTGTCTTTTCAGGAGTTCAAGGTTCCTATGGAAATGTAGTGGTTATCGAACATCCCGATTTTGTAATGACAGTTTATGCCCATAATGAAAAAAATCTGGTAAGTGTGAATGATGTAGTGAAACAGGGCCAACAAATTGCTACTGTTGGTTCAACCGGAAATGCTCAAGGCAGTCATTTACATTTTGAATACCGGCTGAAAGGTAAGGCGATCAATCCTCGTAAGGTTTTGCCCCTAAAATAAGGAAATAAAATGAGCCGGAAAGAAAGTGTCTTTGCAGATAAAGCATTACAAAACTATCTGAACGAAATATCCAGATTCAAAACCCTTACGCGCGAAGAAGAACACAAACTTGCCCTCAAAGCAAAAAATGGTGATATGGAAGCAATGAACCGCTTGATTCAGGCAAACCTGAAATTCGTGGTTAAAATTGCCTCCCGCTACCAAAATCGAGGATTATCGCTTTCGGAATTGATTAGCGAAGGCAATATCGGCTTAATTAAAGCAATTGAAAAGTTTGATCCTGATAAAGACATTAAGCTTATTTCTTATGCCATCTGGTGGATAAAACAAAGAATTACCCTTGCTGTTAGTGAAAAAAGCTCTTTAATTCGTGTGCCAATGGGAAAAACAACTGCCGCCTATAGAGTTAAGGCAACTCAGGACAGATATTTTTCCGAAACGGGAGAAATTGCTTCCACTGATGAATTAAGCGAAAAAATGCAAATTGCAGAAAAGACGATTGACAAGCTCCAAAACCAACTACCGGAAACAAGCTCTTTGGATGATATTATCACTACCCCCGACAATCAAGATTTTTCCCCCAAAGACCTAATAGAAGATAAAGAAATGGCAGACCCGCAAAGTTTATATTACCAGGAAAGAATGCAGCAAAGAATCCAAAAGGCAATCGATAAACTGGATCAGCGAGAAGCGGATGTAATTAGAAGTTATTTTGGTTTAAACGAATCACACGAATCCCGTAATTTTGCTCAAATCGCAGAATCAATGGGTTTGTCCAGAGAAAGAGTTCGCCAAATTCAAAAAGAAGCATTAAAAAAGATAATGCGGGAAATAAAACCAGAAGAAGATGAATTTGTGGATAGGTTTCTGGATAAATATCACTACTAAACGCTTATAATGTCTGAAGGCACAATCTACTTTTTTCATCTGAATAATAAATAAGGAGTGAAGTATGTTTCATAATTTTGATGAAATGCTCATTTATGTAAAACAGAATCGAAAAGGCACTGCCATTATTGCCGGCGCCCACACAGAATCTGCCATTGAGGCAGCTGTTTTAGCTAAAAAAGATGGTCTATGTGATAGTATCCTGGTGGGTCATAAACAAGAAATAATAAGCATATTACAACAAAAAGCGCCGGAATTGGTTGAGAGTTTTGAAATTATTGACACCGGTGCCGATCTAAAAAAAGCGGCTGAAACCGCAGTAGCTATAGCCAAAGAAGGAAAAGGCGATCTAATACTAAAAGGTAAAATGGAATCCTCCGTAATTCTGAAAGCTGCTCTCGATAAAGAAAAGGGATTAAAAGTCAGTGATGTTATATCCGATGTTTTCGTTTACGAGCATCCGGAAGGATTGAAAATTCAAACCGATGGGGGCATCAATATTCTACCCGAATTGAACGAAAAAATCGCTATGGTTAAAAATGCCGTTCAAGTAGCTCACGCTTTGGGAAATCCCAATCCTAAAGTAGCTATGATCTGTGCCATTGAAACAGTTAATCCCAAAATGCCGGCAACGATGGATGCTGCCTTAATAGCTAAAATGAATGAACGCGGACAGATTACCGGCTGCAAAATTGAAGGTCCTTTGGCTTTTGACAATGCCGTGGATAAAGAAGCAGCTCGCATAAAAGGCATCACTTCCGAAGTTGCAGGCGCTGCGGACATTTTGGTTTTTCCTAATATAGAAACAGGCAATGTGCATGGAAAAATGTTAACTTACTATTGTCATTATCGAATCGCCCATGTAACAATGGGAACCAAAGTTCCAATTTTAATACCTTCCAGAGCTGATAGCGGCGAAACCAAAATGTTGTGTATGGCTCTTGCCTTGGCTACAATGTCCTAAATAAGTGAAAATATCCCTTATCCAAATCGGTAAAACCAAAGATAAATGGCTTCAAGAAGGTATCGCAGAATACCAAAGGAGAATATCCGCTTTTGCTAAATTTCAGGTAATAGAATTGGCCGATGAAAGCATTAAAAACTCAGGCAGTGCCGACATTGTAAAAGCAAAAGAAGCCATCACAATCTTAAAAGCATTAAAGCCAGACGATTATGTAATCCTTTTGGATGAAAAAGGAGAACAGAAGACCTCACTTGCTTTTGCCGATTTTTTGATTAATTTATCGGATAAGAATATTGTTTTTGTAATAGGTGGCGTATTTGGAGTGGATGAGACCGTTTTCAAACGGGCAAACAGTGTTATAGCTTTATCCAGTTTTACTTTTACGCATCGCCTGGCACGGATTGTTTTTTATGAACAGATCTACCGTGCCTTAATGATTATCAATAACCGTAACTACCATATCTGAAGAAGAGGAAAAAATGCTGCTTATTTTAGCAACGACATTGGAAAATGTGAAATTAGCCCTGGGAATTTTACTTGAGGGAATGCTCGGTATATTTATATTTATGGCTGTTTTTTACTTGCTGATTTATCTATTGGAGCACCTCATCAAACCCGGAGAGAAATAATGCGTCGAAATATCTTATGTGCTTTCCTGATGTTAGCTTTTGCTTGTTTAAGCGCAAAAGTATCCATCCTCAGCAAAAGCGAAACAGAACTACTGTTGGAATATGAGATTGAACCATTTGAAATTACTTCCGAAGGTGAGTTCAGTCGTCTCAACGCTGATAATATGAACTATAGTAATATTCAGGGAGCGCCTTTAATACCTTTTGACGAATTCAAAATTGGCATTCCTCCCTCAGGAGATATAACTTGTTCAGTTCTTAGCAGCAATACAACAACTACTATTCTACCTTCGCTTCTGTTACCTGTACCAGAAATTAAGATGCTTAACGGAATCAGCAGTTATGACTATAAAATTGTGCAAAGTAAATATCAAACCCGCAGCGCTGATTTTTTAACTAAACTTCCGGCTTCCAACTTTCGTGGTTTTGGTTTTGTTCCGGTTAGAATAAGCCCTTTTGCTTACGACGGCAATAAAAACCTGATCATAACTACCCGGGCAAGCATTAGAATAAATATATCAGGACAAACGAAATATCGTAGTATAGAGACCTCAGATAAGCCAGCGGACATCTTTTTAGCTCAGCTCCTAAATGAACAGCAAACTCGCAACTGGCGTCACAATCAACGCCCCGTAATAAATTATGCTCCCTTTAATTTAAGTGATTGGTGGGTTAGGATTGAGACAAGTAGAAACGGAATTTATCGCATTAATTATGCTGATTTAAACAATCTTCCTCTGGGAGATATTGATCCATCCTCTATTCGTATGTTCAGCACTTCAGGGAAAGTTTTGGATAATAATGTCAGTGAAACGGGGGCGGAATTTAAAGAAATCCCCATCTATATTGCGGGCGAAGCGGATAATGTTTTTGACCCAACGGACTATATTCTTTTTTATGGAACCTCGCGTGATGGTTTTGATCAGAATACAGAAGTTCAGGATGATCCTCTTTATTACAACCCCTATTCGCAAAATCAGGTTTTCTGGCTTACCTTTGGTAGTGGTTTTCCCGGTAATCCTTTAAGAATTCAAACCATATATCCCCCAAGTAGTTATGAGAGTTCCGTATCCTCCACCCCCTTTGTTAAACATATAGAAAGTGAAACCTATCGTAGAGAGATAACAGGTTTTGACTGGTATTCCCAAGCCCTGTTTGGCAATGTCACTACCGAATATAGTTTTAATGTGCAATTATCTGATCTTGATCCTTCCCTGGAACAACAAATTCAGTTACGATTGCGTCAGGATGTTGCAGGAGAAGGAACCAATCACAGAGTTAAAGTTTTTATAAACGGTTATCCAGTTTACAGCAATGAACAAACAGGTCTGATAGATTTTACTTGGACCGGAACCTGGCCCTTTACCGTCAGTCAAAGAGACACAACTTTGCATTTAGTAAATGGAAATAATAACATTATTTTGAAAGTAAACCGTTCTACGCCTGATAATCTTTATTTGGATTATATCCGCTTAACTTATGGGCAGAATTTGAATAAAGGCAATGCTCAAAAGCAATTTTCACACCCTACCGCCATCTATCAAACTCCTTACCGATTCAATTTAAGCGGCGACATCAGTAATACTCTTGTTTTTCGCTGTAATGACATTTATACTGTAGGTCTGATTCCTATAACGGAGAATTATTTCATTTCGGTAGGAAAGAGTAGCACAACCTATTTTATGCTAAAACCGAATGAGGCATATACTCCTTCTTTAATAAATGTTACCCATCCGACAGATCTAACTGCCGATATCAGCAATATCGACAATATAATACTAACTTCAGCCGAATTTTTAGATCAAGCCCAGATTCTTGCTGAAAAATACAGGCAACTATATCAAGTCCGCAGCCGGGTAATATTGGCTGATGACATTTATAATCAATTTAATGGCGGACATACAGACCCTGCCGCCATCCGTTTGGCAATGAAATATTTTTATTCCAATCTGCCTGCTCCCAAGCTTTCTTCTTTAACCTTATTGGGCTTGGGAACCATTGACTGGAGGAATTTTTCCGGTAGCGCGGCGCCAAAGAACAAAATGATTGTCTGGCAAGATGGTTCTACTGCTTCCGATGACTATTTTGGAATGATAAACACAGATTACTACCCAGAATTAGCCATTGGCAGGTATCCGGTAAAAAATACCGCTGAAATGAATATTATGCTGCAAAATTTCAGTAATTATACGAGTAATCCATCTCCCGGCTGGTGGCGTAATTCTATGGTTTTTATTGCCGATGATCTTACTAATGGAAGTTCCAGCTGGGAGTATATTCACACCCAGGATGCTGAAGCAATCAGCAGTGTGCTCAATCCCAGCATCATAGCCGATAAAGTTTTTGCTATGGAATACGAATATGATGAATTCCAAAATAAACCTGGCGTTAGGGATGATTTATTCAATGCCGTAAATGAAGGACGGCTGGTTATGCTTTATACTGGTCACGGTTCTTATGATAAACTGGGAGCGGAAGATTTTATTAATGGAGCTACGGATATGGGCAGATTTGCCAATCCGGATAAATTAACTTTCTTTGTCGCCGCTGCCTGTGATGTATCCCAATTTGATTATTGGGGTTTTGAGAGTTTAGGACAAAAAGTAGTGCTGATGAATAATCTGGGAGCAATTGCCTCTTATTCCGCGGCGCGGATAAGTTATGCAGAAAATAACAAACCGATGATGAAATATCTAATGCAAAGTTTGGCAAATAATCGCAATCCTTTGGGTTATAGTATTATGGACGCCAAAACTCGTTACACTGGAAGTAATTCTAATAATGCCGTCTATATTCTTTTGGGCGATCCGTTAATAAGAATTGTGCCACCCGAAAGAGATAGCACAATGCAGATTAGCTCTTCAGAACAAAAAGTTGTTCTTCATTCGCGGGAAACAACAATAGTGAACGGCTCTTTTACGGGCTCAGGACTTTCCGGAGAAACGGAAATAAAGGTCTTTGATCCCAAGAGGTCTTATTCTCTGGGACCGCAAACCACCGTTACTAAAAGAGGAAACCAGCTTTTCCGCGGTAGCAGTGAAGTTTCTTCCTCTCAATATCAATCCTCTTTTATTGTTCCGGATGACATAGTTAGCGGAACAAATGGACTGTGTGTCTCATATTTTTGGGATTCCACTGCTAAAAAGGATTATACTAATTACTTTTCTCCTTTGGGCTTTAGTGATCAAGCAGCAGATGTAGATAATCCTGATGCTCCGCAAATTTCCATTTACCTTGGTTCTAAAGATTTTCGCATTGGAGATACAGTTAGCACAAATACAACCCTATATGCTGATATTTCCGATTCCAACGGCATTAATATCACCGGTTCTTCGGGACACAATATTTTAATTGTGCTCGATAATTCTCTTCAGCCAACGGCGATAACGGAATATTTTAATTATGATAAAAATTCTTGCACTTCCGGTTCCATTGTTTATCCTCTCTCCGATTTGAGCGAAGGATTTCATACTATTCAGGTAGTTGCTTTTGATAATTTCAATATACCTTCCGTTACTTCTACTAATTTTGTCGCCAAAAAAAGTTCCGAGCTGGATATTGAACGGCTGTTGATATATCCCAATCCCGTTTCCAAAGATGCTTATATCACTTTTATGTTGTCTTCTGACGCAGAGCTTAATATCGGTATTTATACCATTCGTGGCAGACGCATAGCCGATCTTAAAGCAATCGGAAAACAGGGATTTAATAAAATTTACTTTAATGGACGGGACGACCAAGGTAACGCCTTGGCAAATAATACATATTTCGTAAAAGTTAAAGCTCGCTCTTCCGATGGTAAAAAAATAGAAAAAACCGAAAAAATGGTAATCTTCAAATAGGATAATATCTATGTTAATTTATAACACTCAAACCCGCAAAAAAGAAGAGTTTATACCCATAACCGAGGGGAAAGTTGGCATCTATGCTTGCGGTCCTACTGTTTACAACTATTTCCACATTGGTAATGCGCGTGCTTTTATCTTTTTTGATGTTGTTCGTCGCTATTTTGAATATAAAGGTTATGCAGTTACTTATGTGCAAAATATCACGGACATAGACGATAAAATCATAGCTCAGGCAAATGAAGAAAACATTGGTTTTGAGCTTGTAGCGGATAAATACACGCGCGCTTTTCTGGAAGATACAAAAGCGCTTGGAATTAAGCCACCTACTTATCAGCCCAAAGCTACCGCGGTTATGGATGATATCATTACTTTCATCGCCGAATTGGAAAAGAAGGGCTATGCCTATCAGGTGAATGGCAATGTCTATTTTTCCACTGAAAATTTACCTTCCTACGGCTCTCTTTCCGGCAAAAAGACAAATGAACAGCTTGTCGGAGCAAGAGTTGCTGAAAATCCTGATAAACGCCATCCTGCCGATTTTACCCTCTGGAAAAAAAGTAAAGTAGGAGAACCGGTTTGGGACAGTCCTTGGGGAAAAGGACGACCCGGCTGGCATACAGAATGTGTGGTTATGAGTAAAAAATACTTAGGTGATACCTTTGATCTTCATTGCGGAGGCATAGACCTCATTTTTCCTCATCACGAAAATGAATTGGCTCAGGCAATTGCTTATAGTGGCAAGCCATTAGCCAATTATTGGATGCATAATGGTTTTTTGAATATAGACGGCGAAAAAATGAGCAAGAGCTTGAAGAATTTCTTTACTGCCCGTGATATTTTAGCTGATTACGATGCGGATGCAATTCGGTTCTTTTTTTTATCCAAACACTATCGTAGTCCGATTGATTTCAGTCGCGAGCTAATGCAAGAAGCACAACACGCCGTCGCCAATTTTTACGGCTCATTATCGGAAATAAACTATTTGGACAATAAGGGAAATCCTCTTCCCTCTACTTGCGAAACGGCTGCAGATTTACAAAAATTGGAGCAGGAATTCAGCGCGGCTATGGATGATGATTTTAACACCGCCAAAGCTATCTCCATCCTTTTTGAACTGAATCGCAAAGTAAAAAATCCCGCTTCATCTTTAGATGAGCGAATTGCCTCTGCCGTAAAAATGGTTGAATTGGGCTCTGTCCTGGGCTTTTTTCAAAATCTGGAAACTAAATTAACCCAATTTCTGCCTGATTTGTCCAAAGACCTAATTGAGCTTATTCTCTCCTACCGCCAGGAGGCAAGAAACAATAAAAATTGGGCTCTCTCCGATAAAATCAGAAATGACCTTGCCTCTCTTGGAGTGGAAATAAAAGATACTCCCGAAGGAGTAAAATGGAATATAAAGGAGCCATAATGAAACCTAAAACCCGCCATCTTATCCTCTTACTGCTTATTTTAATAGTCATCTTTGTCGCCATTATGCTCATCACTCGGAAAGGACCTTTAAACGGTCCCGAGAGCATTGTTTGGGATGAAATCGGCAAACGCTTTCTGATATCCAATACTTCGGGCAGAAATATCGTTTCGATGAATTTGAACGGTCAATATTCTCCCTTCTTAAAAAAGGGACTACAGCAACCCCGCGGCATTACTATCTTTGCCAAAAAACTTTATGTAGCCGATAAAACAAATATCAAAGTAATTGACTTGGAAAAAACAGCCATAATTGATACGATCAATATACCCGGCGCTTCAATGTTGAATGACCTTGCTTTTACCAAAAAGGGAATTATTTATACTACGGATACGGCTGGAAATTGTGTATATGTGGTTGATCCGCTTAATAATAACATCCAAAAAATCGTTAATCCTCTGCTGCAAAAACCCAATGGCATTATTTACGATATGCCGCGTGATCAAATGTTCGTTGTCTGTTTTAAAGATCAAAGCCCAATTTTGTCCATCAGCACTTTGGATAATAGCGTAAGTATTTTTATGGATAGTATTTACGGAGAATTAGACGGCATAGCTATAGACGATTTGGGTAGGATATATATCAGCAGTTGGGCTCAAGATATGATTTTTGAAATTCCTCAAGAACAAAATCGCTTTCTGGCTACTTTCAAAAATATCAAAGATGCCGCCGATATTTATTACTATCTGCCAGAAAATGAATTGATCGTGCCTCTGTTCAGCGCCAATAAAATCATCCGCCTGAAACTTGAATAACCATTTAAACGATAATACCATAATTCTCTCCGATTCTGTAATTAAATGCTTTGCAAATCCAAAGCACTTTGAAGCAGAATTATTCGCCTATCAATTGGGACTGAATATGCTGCCGAAATTATTGGAATTTAAGAAGCCAAACTGGATTAAGTTAGAAAAAGTGACAGGTATCCCCTATTTGGATGCGTTAGAATGTTTTAAACCGGTTTTGTTAGCCGAGACGCTTGCCCGCTTTCACTTAGCTACTTTAAAAAACGATCAATGCCTTTGCCACATAGATAACTCGCCCAAAAATATCCTGTTTTGCCAGGATAAATACTATTTCATAGATTTTAGCGATAGCAAAATGGACTGCCCGGAAAGGGATATCACCCACCTTTTACTGTTTTGGGCTGCGGATTTTTCGGCTAAATTCTTTCTTGATTCGGTCACTATCTTTTGGGCGATTTACACTTCTTTCATTCAGTTGGATAAAAATCGCTGGAATGACTGCCTGCAGCAAAACATAGCTATTTTTGACCAGCGCCGAGAACTTTACGGTAAACCAACCGGTAAACAATCTGCTGCAGTCCAAAATTCAAACCGCCTTTATCTGAGTAGCATATTCTAAACCTTATATAACAATACATTGCCCAAGTTCTAATAAAATTATCACCTTCCTATCTCTGGTTTTATCGCCTTCTGCCAATATCTATATAACCTTATAAAAGTATAGTTGGTTATCTCCTATTCTTGTCCAAATTGACTCTTCTTGCATAACTATTTGTTCCATACATAATTATCTTACAAACCGCAAACGCTATATTTATTTTGTCAGGTTAATTTAGTTTTATACCAAATTTAGCACTCACTTTCCCAATAAAATCCCCTATTTTGGTCTTATATCTTTCTTGCTTGAAACTATTAATTTAGCGTTTAACATCCCTTAATCAAGCGTTAATTGTTAACGCTTGATTAAGGTTAGATTATCACTTGATAAACGCTCTAAATAAGGAGCAAAGAGCGGAACTTGCATCTGATGTGCAGTTTGCATTGAAGTAGGAAATAATGTAGAATCGATATACCCATTTAGATAAGACACAATTTCAATCTCATATTTACAAGTTCGGGAAAAAATGAGCCATCAAATCCATTTCTGGCAAATAAAACGAAGGTTGCTGACGCACTAAGCGCTTACCTGTTTTTGGGGAGAGATTTTAGTTCGGTACACAGTTGCTCAATATGTCCATAGACAATATGGTAACTCTTATCCAAGCTGCAACTATGAAAAAAATAAACAAAGATAGTAAGAGGCATATAACTCCATACTTGCCTAATGGTTTTTGGTATAAGATAGATGCTCAAATGCTTAGAGCCAGGTTAGCTGCATTAAAAATAATGCGAAAGCTGCGTGAATATGCTACTGTTTTAGATTGCGGAAAGAAATCAATTCTGCCAAAATGCTGATGGCTATTTCAAAAGGTGTATGAGAGCCAATGGGCAAACCCACGGGTGAATGGCATTTAGCAAGTTCATCGTCTGTAAAGCCCTTTTCCTTTAATTGGGCAAAAGTAGCAGCTGCCTTATTTTTACTGCCAATCATTCCCAGATAGCGAAAGGACTTTCTTAAACATTGTTCCAAAACATCTTTATCGTGTATATGGCCTTGAGTCATAATTACAATCCAGCTGTCGGAATCAAAATCCATTACTTCTGTCAGGTCTGCATAATCATGTTGGGTTGCATAATGATAGCAATCCTGAGGCAAATTGGCAATAATTTCCTGGCGGTTATCTATCAAATGCACATAAAATCCACACAGGCAAGCGATTTTCCCTAATGCCTTGCCGCAATGTCCTGCCCCGATAATATAGAGTTTATCGGTATAAAACAATGGTTCTATGTAGACCTTAGCCGCTCCCCCACAAAGCATAGAAGTGGCAATTCCGGCTTTTAAGCCATCGGCGGAAAGATTAAAACTATATATTAGAGCTTGACGGGGCTTTTCTTGACGGATTATTTCTATAACCTTATGTTCTAATTCCCCACCTCCCAAATTGCCAAAAGGTTCGGAATTGAGAGGAATGGCTAATTTCATTCCTATTTTGGCAGGAGTTGAACCATCGCTTTCAATAATGCTTGCCTGCCAAACAGGCGTATGGTCTTTTAATAAAATAGCCAATTTTGCATAAAAAGCAAGATTATCCATTTGTACCTCCCCACAAAATTTGGTAGAGAGTAATTCCTGTTGCCACTCCTACATTTAAAGAATTTTTCCAACCCAATTGAGGGAGAGTGATAAATTCATCACAAAGTTCTATAAAAGAAGGATCTATGCCAAGCGCTTCATTGCCAATGACAATAGCCAGGGGTAAATTATAAACGGTTTCAAAAACACTTTTTGCCTTTTCCAAGGTCTCCAAAGCATAAACACATAAACCGGTTTGATGGCAAAAAGCAATTGCCTCAGAGGTCTTATCAAAATACTGCCAGGCAACCAATTTTTCCGTTCCCATAGCTGTTTTGGGCATATTGCTATGATTGGGTGTAGGTGATATGCCACATAAAATAATTTGACCAATGCCCAAACATTCACAAGTTCTGAATATGGAACCGACATTAAAAACCGACCGCAAATTATCACAAATAACGGTTATCTGCTTTGCTTTTTGGCGAAGATGCGGGTCTGCAGAAATATTCATATTTCCTTCTTTAAGAGGAATTTGACTATCTTTGCGGAGTGCCCCGCCCTGATAAAAATAGAGTTTATTATATAATTGATGGGGACTTATCTGAGGATTTAGTTCGATAAGAAAGAGCCGCATCCTTTCCGGTAAGGGCTTTTCTACCCATAAACTGAGTTTCAAAAGATGCTCAATAAGTTGTGAGCGATGTTCTAAAGAGGTTAAATTCTCTTCCAAAGCAGAAATTAATTTATTTAATGCCTTTATCTGCTCTTCATAAGTAAATGCTTTAAATCTGCTTTCGCTATACAAAGAGATAAACTTCATAGCTTATAGTCCTTTATCAAATTAGCGGCGGTCAGCAAATTTTCGCAGACAAAATCGGGTTTGGGGCTTCCTGTTTCTAATATCTTCAGAAAGTCCTTATCGCCATTTCCAGTAAGCAAAAGGATATTTTTCAGCCCGGCATTTTTGCCGAAACCAATATCACTGATGCGATCTCCAATCATCCAAGAACCCTCTTTCTGAAAATGAAACTCGGAATATGCTTTTTTGAACATTCCTATGCCTGGTTTGCGGTCTTCGTGTTCTATATTGTAAGGAGCTACAATGCCTGTTTTAAAATACGGAGAATAATATACGCCATCTAAGTTAATTCCTCCTTCAGAAAGCAAAAAACGCATTTTAGCAAGCACTTTTTCTAAATCCTCAATAGTAAAATAACCACGCGCAATGCCGGACTGATTGGTAACTACAAACAGTAAAAAACCCAAGTTCTGAAGTATTGTTAATGCCTCTATGGTATAGGGATAAAGATGATACTGTGCCGGATCGCTTAAATAGCCAAAATCGTCAGGACTGATAACTCCATCCCGATCTAAAAAAATGGCGCGTTTAGTATTTCTTGCTGTCATGTGTTTGGAACCTCAAGGCATCAGGTAACATAGTATTGAACAGAGAAATTCTGTAATCCCAATAATCATTGCGCAAAGTGATGTTTATGTCCATTTTCCAACAATGCAGGTCTCTGGAAAGAGACAATGTCTGCGAAAGCATATCACTTGTGTTCAAATCGTAATAATTAGAATAAGTTAAGCTCCAATTCTCGGTAATTTTACAGGTTAAATTCGTTCTTAAATTACTGCTTTCTGAATGGAAAATATCCTTGTTGGCATATACATTGTGGCTTATGGAAAAACTCCAGTCGTTAGTGTTTGCAGTTTCTGAAGGGGTTGTAAATATGGAAGTTAGCGTATCAGGATTATCAAACGCCTCAAAACTTCTGTTTTTCTCGGCAATAAAATATTTAGTATAAGGTGCAGAACCACCTATTGATATCCCCTGCGAAAAATACTGACTGCGCAAATTCATTTCTTTCCAGTGAATTTGATAGGGATTTTGAGTGGCGCTAAACTGAGAAGAATAGCCAATTTTAATATCCTTAATTTGATATTTTCCTGCATTTAAAGATAGCGTTCCCAAGCTGTAATTGCCCGGTTTGAAGGTTAAAGTATGCGCTATATTATTGAAGGGTTTATCTTTCTTTTTCAGATTGGCGGAAGTTCCTATCCTCCAATAGAGCAATTCGTTAAGCTTATTTTCTTTACCCTTTTTGCCATACTTCATCTGCCAATTATTATCTACACTTAAAGATAAGCTGGATGTTTCTCTGGCGCTGCTGATGCCAATGCTGCCAAAATTATATAAATCGGCATTTTTTTGCATATCCGGCTGATAGGAATATCCAATGTTGGGGGTAACGATATGTCTGATTGCCGTAACGGGAAAATTATGGAAAGTGCGTAAACCATAGAGATTAAATCTGGCATTTGCAGACGCAGTCCAGGCATTTCCTCTGGCAAAATTTGACTCTTTTTTGTCTCTATCCATCCATGCTTCCGTATAGTCAAAATTCTGCCCTAAATTCAACCAACCGAATAAATTGGAGTTGTGTGAAATCCCCGCATTTTGTTTCAAACCAATATGGTGTTCGTTCAACATTGTAAGTCCTGTAGTATCTGCTGGGTCTATAGTATTATCCCACCAAAAATCACTGAAGGAGTAATTTTTTTCTTTGAGGTAACCGGTATGCTCCAAATAAACATTGTAACGATAATTGAAATTGCTTAAAGGGGAATCGGATGAGACCTTAAAAAGTTCGGAGACCGGACGGCTTGCCAAATAAAAAGATGCACTGGGCAAAGATAAAGAAGCAGTGTCATTGATCAAATCCTGAGTAAAATTACTGCCGGCATTGAAGTAAGAAGAACCTATCGGCTTGGAATATGAAATGCTGGAAGTTAAACGCTGAGCTAAACTTTGGTCTATGTCACTACTGCTTTCCCATATTCTTTTGTTGCTGATGAAATTGATATTGGCATCCAGAGAGGATTTTTCAGGCAATTCCTGATGATGCCTTCCCTGCAAAGACCAATCGTCAAAAGTGCTGTTTTCCTTGATATTGTGTTGAAAAGAAGCATCGAAGTCACCTGAAAAGGCATAACGCTTTATATAGTTTGTCTCAAAATTTCCTTTCCAGCCCGTTTTTTCCATAAGATCAAACCCCAAAACAAAATTGGCATAATCACGATAAGGATAATATACAGCCAGATTCCGCATTACAAAACCATCTACATTATTATAATCGGGAGAAGGAATTAAAAAACCAGGATGCCTTCCTTGCCTGATGGGAATTGTAATAAAAGGAAAAAAGAAAACGGGAAAATGATTTACATAGCCAATAACTGGTTTTCCAACAATTTTATCGCCTCGGTAAACCCGCAATTGTTTTGCCCAAAACCAAAAAGAGGGCTCTTTTAGATCACAATTGGTAAAAGTGCCTCCATCAATATCATAAATATCTTTATCTATCTTGCGTATTTCGTGTCCATTGTAAAATCCACCTTCAATTAAACTGTAACCATCATCCAAAATGCCTGTTTGGCTATTGACATCAAAGCGAACATTGGAGCCCAAAAGTAATTGGTCGCCATCTTTCATTTGGGTGTAGCCATAACTGAAAGCGCGTTCATTTTTTACATCTACGGTAATGGAATCGGCTATAATTTCCGTATCCTGATAATTTATCTTTGGTTTACCGAAAAGTTTAATGATTTCGGAGGCATATTCAAAATGGATACTATCTGCCGTATAAAAAAGAGAATCGGTTTTAATTACATTAATTTTCAAACTATCTGGTATTTCCGGAAACAAAGAATCGGGCAAAGCAATGTTCTCTGCTTCTTTTTGAGCAAAAAGCGGCAACCCTGTTAACAACAGAAAAAGGATCAGAAAAAAGCAACTTCTATTAATTCTCATTTAGCATTCAATAAAAACGAAAGCCATCTCGATGTCAAGCGGGATAATAATTTGCCTAACCCCAAAAATAGATTATTATGTTAATATAAAGGCGTTTGAAGGGAGAAATAAATGCTTAAAAAAGGTAGTGTCTTCAGATGGCTGACAGGTATAATCATCCTGCTTGGCTTGTCCGCCTGCAAAATAGATATGGAACAAGAAATTTGGCTGAAAAAAGACGAATCGGGAAAGGTCTCACTGAAAATCGATATGCAAATTCCAGTTGGCATTGATAATGTAACGCCGGAATTGAAGCAACTATATTCTGTTAATGCTTTTTACCCCCTTGCCGAAATAGCTGAAAAAACACCGGGGATAGTGATTACGGAATTATCTCAGCGCGAAAATCACAGTGATAAAGATACACACTTTACCTATTGGATGAATTTTACTTTTGAAAATATGGAGGGTCTGAATAAGGTCTTGAGTGCAAAAGGAAAAAATGCCATTTCGCTGGTTAAAGAAGGAAAAAATAGAATTTTAAGCATAGAAACGGACGACTTAGCTCTCTTGGAAAGCGAGGACATAGATTACAGCTGGTTTGAACTTTTAGAGATCAATTTCCACAACAAAATACACTTGCCCGCTAAAATCAAAAAAATAGATGATGGCGGTTATGGTAAATGCACAGGCAAAACTGCTTCCTGGAATATAGCTTTTGATGATGATTGGTTAAGCTCCAAAAGTCATCTTTTGTATGTGATTTACTAAGGGAGCATTGTTTGAATTTACTATTTTGGTCTTGGAATGTAAACGGCTTACGCGCTGCTTTGAATAAGGGCTTTATCGATATCATCAAAAAAGAACAGCCGGATATTTTGGGAATCCAGGAAACCAAACTGCAAGAACACCAAATCCCTGAAGAGCTAAAGACACTGGATGAATATCTTATTTATTGGTCGCATGGCTTGCGGAAAGGGTATTCTGGCACTGGACTATTTACCAAACTACTGCCTCTAAAATTCTCCACCGGTTTTGGCTATCAGGAATTTGACTGCGAAGGGAGAATAAATATTGCCGAATATGATGCCTTTATCTATTTTAATATCTACTTCCCCAATGGTCAAAAAGATGATGAACGCTTAAATTATAAACTCCGTTTCTACGACCGCTGCTTGGAAGTTATGGAAGAAAAAAGAGCCACTGGTAAAATTATCTTAGTGGGCGGGGACTTTAATACTGCTCATAAACCCATAGACCTTGCCAATCCGAAAGAAAATGAAAAGACAAGCGGTTTTTTGCCTATTGAACGAGCTTGGCTGGATAAACTGGAAACGATGGGCTGGATAGATACTTTCCGCTATTTTGACAAAAGCCCCGATCAATACAGTTGGTGGAGTTTTAGAACCAAAGCTCGGCTTAGAAATGTGGGTTGGCGTTTGGATTATTTCTGGGTAAATTCAGAGAGTATGAAGTATGTAAAAAAAGCAGGTATCCGACAGGATATCGATGGCTCAGACCACTGCCCTGTTTTTGTAGAATTGGTCATTTAAACCAGTTTCATAGAAATTAACCAATAATTTTACGGTAGAAATGGCTATTTAGCTTTATGGTTATTCACAATGTTTCTGGCATAAAGTGGCGTCTTCCCTACATTGTTATTGACAGAATAGTAGTTTAACAAGAAAAAGACAAAAAAATTAAGGGAGTTATGTTGAGAAAAGGCATCCTTGTAATGCTGTTAATCATCGTAAACGGATTCTTGATTGCCCAACCGGTAAAAAAGAACCCTACCAAAGCAATTGTATATTCTCTCTTCCCCGGAGGAGGCCAAATATATAATGAGTCCTATATAAAAGCCGGAGCGGTAATCGGAATCCAAAGTTTCTTTATCGCTTCTGCCGTTCATAACAATTCCAAAGTGCAGGACTGGAAAGATAAAATCAATGCCGAGACAGATCCATACCTTTTGGAAAGCTATAAAAACAGCCAGAAGAATTATCGAGAAAAGCGCACGCGTGATTTTTGGCTGATGGGATTTACCCTGGCTTTTTCCACTCTTGATGCCTATATAGACGCCAATCTATCCAATTTTAAAGCAGAAAAAGAAAATATCCATCTCCGCTTTGAGGATAAGACATTTTTTATAGAATATCATTTTTAGCTGTTGTATGATAAATGCGAAAATCAATCTTACTTGTTTGTTTGTTACTATTCGGTTGCTCTCAAGCATCCAAAACGATAAGTTTACCAGATTTCGAACATCGGATTTGGGAACTTACCAATCAGGAAAGAATGGCGGCAAATTTGCCTCCGCTTTTATATGATGAGGGATTGGCAGATTTGGCTCGGCAACATAGCCAAAATATGTATAAATATCATTTTTTTGCTCATAAAGACCAGAATGGTTATCTGGTGGATACCCGAAAGAAACAATACTATTCTTCTCTGATAGTAGTTTCCATCGGAGAAAATTTGGCTAAAATTGAAAACAACGCAAAAGTTTTAACTCCCGAAGAAATTGTAGAGGGCTGGATGAACTCTCCGGAACATAGGGATAATATTTTAAATTCTACTTTCACTTATTTAGGCGTAGGAGTTGTTTCTCAAGGTTCTCTTTTGCTCGCCACGCAAAATTTTGCTACTCCGATAGTGAAATTACTTTCTGATATTCCTGCCGATTGCAATCCTCAATATCAATATCAGCTAAAGTTTGCATATCTGGCAAACGAACCAAAAACAGACCTGCAAGCAGTCCTCAATTTCCCTGATGCAGAATTTAAATACAATATAGATGATAAATATTATACCATGGGCTTGAAACCCGTCCCTATTCAATGGACAGGAACAGACCAATTTGAAGTGCTGGTGGATTTCCCTGCCGGTAAAGGTAATTATTCATTATGCTTTGGCTTTGGGCATTCATATTTTGAAGATGGAATCAAGCTGAAAGTAAAGTAAACTATTTTTTTTAGCTCCTAAATGTACACCAACCCACATAAAAAAAAGGAGCTTCGTAAAGCTCCTTTGTAAAAAATAATGGTGCAGAAGGCGGGACTCGAACCCGCACACCCGTTACAGGCACAAGATCCTTAGTCTTGCGTGTCTGCCAATTCCACCACTTCTGCTTATGTCTTTAATATATATTCTGTATTTAGAGTAAACTTAACCAAAAACCGAAATCCTGCTAAAGCGCTGTTTTCTATTTAGTAGTTGCTGGCTTGGATACAGGATTGGTAGTAGGAGCTGGTTGCTCAGTATCTTTAATCTTTTTTTGCTTTTCCTGGATTCCGGAGAGCGCACTGGTATTAATATTTTTAACCAAGAAGGCAAGTATAACACAGGATGCAGCAAAAACAATGGACAGGATTTGCGTCCATTTCTTTAAGAACTTGGAAGCGCCACTTCCTCCAAAAACATTCATTGCCGCTCCACCCAAATTGGAATCCAAACCCCCTTTCGAGGTCTGTGCCAATATCACTAATACGAGAGCGACACAAATTATCACATGAACAATTAAGGCAATCGTGTATAAAACCATTATCTAATCCTTTTATAATCTTTGCTTTTACTTCTTTTTTTCTTCAAAATTAAAAACCCCCTTTTTGTCAATCAAAATAATTGAAATGCGTCAGAATGGGCTATCGCATTTTCTCCTAACTGGCTAATTTTTATCTATTTTATACTCCCTTGCCAAGTGTTTTGCGAATGCAAAATTCGGTAAGCCAGAATATGCTGAGCTTATTCATAAACATCTGATATATTATAAGGTTTATACAACTCAGAGGATTTTACCAGAAGGAGATGCCATTCTTCAAGAATAACTGAATTTTTCCGCTTGACAGAAAAGATGATTTTATACACAATGATATAAGAGGATTAATTTATGGCAAAAAAACACTCTGCAATAGTGCAAGAACTTGATCTGGATAAAGTTGAGGGTTATACGATTG
>JBDKSF010000054.1 GCA_039680785.1 Candidatus Cloacimonas sp. | reverse complement strand
TGGGTTGACCAGAAGGTCAACCCTCCAGGAAAAACGATGCCCTCGTCGTTCACCTGACAACAGAGTTATATTGTTTCCGGTATATTTTAGGATAGCTTGATAGTTTGATTGTTGTGGGTTGACCAGGAGGTCAACCCTCCTGAAAAAAACCCCGAGCCAATTCAGCCCGGGGTTTATATTACTTATTAGGTTCAATTACTTCATCATTATCATTTTTTTAGTGCTGCTATACTTTCCAGCGTTCATCTTGAAGAAATACACGCCGCTTGAGACAGGGCGGTTATTTTCGTCCAGACCTTTCCAAACGACAGAATAGTCACCAGGAGCTTTAGTTTCATTAACCAGAGTAGTTACTTTCTGTCCTTTAAGATTATATACATCAATTGTAACTGGAGTATGATCTTTTACACTGTAAAAAATAGTGGTTTCCGGATTGAACGGATTGGGATAATTTCCCTTCAATTCCGTCCGCACCATAGAAGCCAGTTCATCCTCGTTACTAACAATATGACCGCCTTCACCATGAATGCTTACATCATCTACAAAAAAGATGAATGCATCGTTAGAAACGCAGCGAATTCCGATATATACATTTTGGTTATCATAAGCAGAGAGATCGTAAATATACTCTGTCCAGTTAGCCGGAACTTCCACATAATCGTTTCCGGTTATATATTGGAAACTTTGAGGATTAATTTGAGGCAGAGTAGATACTCCGATTCTGAATCGTTCCATACCATATTGAGCAGTATGGCTTTTCGCGTAGAATTTAAGAGCTGCATTCGTTCCCAGATTAACTCGTGGAGTAATCAACCAATCATTATTGGGAGGAGTTGTAGCTGCAAAGCTGGCAACCATTTTTGTTCCACTATGAGGAATGATAGTTGTCACCGGAGGAACAGTGGAAGCAGGATTGAAAACGATATATGCCATAGGACCTTCGCTACCGGGAAATTCGATCTCCGAAAAACCATAAGTTGTGGATAAATCTGCATCCAATAAAGTCCAGGGTGCAAACACAGTTGCAAAATCAGGATATCCTTCAAAATCATCGGTAAAGAAAGCCGTTGCTAACTGAACATTTACAATTGCCTGAACAGTTGCAGGGACTGATTCTCCTGTGGAATAGACACTGCTCACACCATAGGTATAAGTTCCGTTGGCTAAATCTATATCAGCGTAAGTTGTAACATCGGGATCGGAAATTGTGTTGATGAGAGTTCCATCCCTATAGACCTTATAGCCAGTTATAGCTCTTTGGTTTAAAGTATCAATATTTTTGTGTAATAGGGCAAGTTCACCGCTGCTTCTTACGGAAGGATGAAAATCAGCAATCGGTTTCAGTTCCATTTTTTTCAGGGTAGCGCTATTCTCTACAAAGGTCTGAATCAACCAATTATAAGTAAGAGACGCATTGATCGTGCTAAGGGTTGACCAAGCTCCCTGAAAATACATCATATTGCCTTTGCCTTCAACCTGTGGACCGTTGTCACAACCGGCAGGATATCCCGCTTGCGTATTACAATTAAATCCAACCCAAACTTCGCTATTAGCAGGAATAGTAACAGGAGTGGTAAGAGCATGCACATTCCAGCTATCTATTACTGGATTTTGAATCTGCTGAGAATAAACCAAGGTTCCAGCATTAGTAGCGCTTCCGCCCGTCCAGATTTTCACTGTATAAACACAATTAGCTTCAGCAGGAACAAATTTAACCTGAGTTATAGTATCTCCTACATAAGAAGCAAGATCAGCCACATGCCAACGATGTGCCACATCAAAATTAGCAACGGAATTGGTTCCAATGCTATTTCCCAATACATCGTTGCACCAAGTAATCCACTGTCCGGGAGGAGGTGGTTCAGGATTTCCCCAATTCAAAGTAACATCGTTACCATCCACGGTCGCTGTTAAATTTGTAGGTGGTAACAAAGGAGCTACAATAGTTACACTTACAGGACCCGCAGGAACTGATTCTCCCGTTGTATAAAAGGCAGTAACTGTATAGCTGTAGGTTCCAACCGTTAAATTTGTATCATCATAAACAAGAGTAGAAGCACTATTTATGGTGTTGATCAAAGTTTGATTGCGATATACCTTATAACCGAAAAGTTCACGATTGCCACCTTCGGTATATGCCATATTGGCGACAGGTGCCTGCCAGGTTAAATGCACATTGTAATAATCTTGTATTGTAGCAGTTAGATTCTGGGGAGGATTTAACTGTTCTACAATGTCCGTTACGCTGAAAGTATCCAAATAAATGTAGAATTTGTCAGCATCACTATGACCGTGAAAACCAATGTAATAAGTTCCACCCGTCACAGAAGGTAATACTATTTCAGCTGTTTCATAGGCAGTATTGGTAATATTCAAATTCTGCCATAGTAAATTTGTTAAACCTGCTGCCGTAGGTGTAGTTCCCCAATAGACAGATAATTTTTCCACATAGTTTGATCCGCCTCCACAATAATAGAATTTTATCTTATAATTGTGAGTATCAGTGAATACAAGCGGAGGAGACATCAACCAGTCATCCATAGCCAAAGTAGTGTTATAACGAATACGCATAGAATTGGGAGTTGTCTGCCCATTAGCGTTATAGGATTGCCAAGTGTAAGCATCATTATTGGCATTGATAACTGTCCATCCGAGAGGCAGATCTGGAACAGTTACCAGATCAAAATTCTGTTCATAAGGATAGGTAGTAACGGTTGGATCTGCCAAAACCGTAAAGCTCCATACAGGACAATCACCTGCATCTCCAAACTGGTTGAAGGGCACAATTTTCCAATAATAGGTTGTGTTGTAACTTAGGTCGTTGGCAGGATCGAACACCGTTGCAGTTTGGATAACA
Organism: Candidatus Cloacimonas sp.; assembly: GCA_039680785.1. NCBI lineage: Bacteria > Pseudomonadati > Candidatus Cloacimonadota > Cloacimonadia (SeqCode) > Cloacimonadales (SeqCode) > Cloacimonadaceae (SeqCode) > Cloacimonas (SeqCode) > Cloacimonas sp. (SeqCode). The sequence continues at coordinate 7,934 of JBDKSF010000054.1, read as the reverse complement.
CCACTCGCTATATTGGTAGGAGGATTGTCGGTTCCAAAATAGACCTTGTAACCATCTACAATGCCTCCACCCGTAATCCAAGTAAGATTGGAACCAATAGGAACATTTATAGCTCCATTGGCAGGATGAGGATTTTGCGCTGCCAAAGGTGGTTCACCTGTTACCGGAGGTGTGAAAGTAAATGTTAAACCATTAGCAGGAAATACAGAAGCACTTAAAGTGCAATTTCCGTTATTCGCAGTTCCAGCTATAGTAGCAGACCAGTCAGTTGTAGTTGTCCGATTATTAAAATCGGCATTGGAATCACCTCTTAAGCCAACCTGCACAGTAGCAGCAGTTGAAGCAGTTACAGCCGTAAAGGGTCCGTAAACAAAGACCACCTTATTGTCATTTTCTTGCAGTTGAATTTGAAAAGTAAAATCATCATTTGCCGCTGTAGTAGGACTTCTCCGCCAATTTTTCCACTGAATGGTAAAAACCCGATTAGGAGCTGTTCCACTGCTTAAGGACATTAGAGTTCCACCTGCTCTGGATTTGAGATCGCGGGAAAGGACTGCAATAACATTGTTAGTAGAGGTTCCAGAACTGATTGGAACTGTGCTTGTAGCTACAGTATCACCCATAGCAATAAAACCATTGGAAGCGATGCTGATTGTAGTATAGTCAACACCATTATAAGTAAAAGTGAAACCCAGTGGAATGGCTAAAAAACATTCATTGTCATTTGCACTGGTTCCGTGAGTTGTTCCCCCACTGATTTCAGTAAATGTTCCCAGAATTGACTCAAAAGAGTATTCATTAACAGTTGCATACGCAACAAGGGTAATTGCTGAAAGCATCAGCAGAAGAAGGAGTTTGTGAACTTGTGATTTCATATTATCTCCTTTTCTTGATAATTAACAAATTCTATCAAACAAGTATTAAGGTTGGCTGAAATTAGTCCTTTCAAAACAACCCATTTTGACCTCTTAATAAATATAGCTATACTGTCAAGCAAAACTTATTCCCCTCCGAAAGAAAAAAAGGAAGAACTGCGATACCTACGAATAATGATTATAATCAGTTGTAATAAAGAAAGTTATATAGCTTTATTAGGCATTCCGTTTCCGCAATATAAATGTTAACAACATCCAATTTTCTCATCTTTGCCTCATCTTCCTTCACACTTATTTTTTTCTTTATGTAAAGCAGGACTACACATACTTCCCACTTACTGATCACTGAAATTTGTAGGTCTGTGGCTTCTTGCCAGAGAATTCAGGAAGTTCGATTCCCCGATTTGTGGACAGAGATATTTTCCATTCTCCCTTACTTGCCTTTTTTTGATTCAGAGCGAAGCAGAGCTCTATGGAATCCCAAATTAAGGCAGGATTATTTACTTTTATACCGCCCCCTTCGGTCAGCAGAATATTTTTAGTACTTATATCAGCTAAGTCCGTTGCCCCAAAAGCGCAATCCAGAAAGGCAAAGAGTCCTATATTAAAACCCCAAATTTGCGAGGGTAAAGCAAGATCGTTTTCAATACTGGAGCGCAGGATTTTACTACCTTCCAGATTCCAAATACCTCTATAGCCCGAAAGGGAGGAAACATTCATTTGCTCCCTATTCAAGCATTTACTTCCGATAATTAAATTACTGTTGCTGAAAAATCTGCTGCGGCAACTGCCATATATTTGTAAGGGTGAAATATAAAGAGGTTCAACGGCAATTATGCTTTGTTCCAGCCCATCTTGAGCCAGATATGTTTCCAGAGCGCTAAATAGATATAAATATGAGCCATTGTCATATTTATCTGCCCAAGAGCAATGTGTCCCCAGAAAACAACGATTGCGAAATTCACCCCATTCATAGCCAAGCAAGTTTTCCCATAAGTAACCAACCGGCAAAATGTTATTTACCAAATAGGTGTTTACATTTCTCAGCGCCGTATAGCTTGTTTTACTGAACGCCAGGGAACTTAAGGCAAAGATATTTTCGTGCCAGGGTTTACCTATATTTTCGCTAACTTCAGGCCTTTCCGGAAACCAATTCCTTTCCAGAGCCAAGGCAGCATATTTGTAAGCATTAGTCAGATGATTCGGATAACCAAAACTATGTGCATACCAGGAACTTAAGGTTATTTTTTCAGAAGCAATTGTATCTGCAGGCGGATGAACATCATAATCCCTTATTTCCAAACCTCCGGAATGAGGAGTGGCAGGATATAGAAATGGATGGCTGAAATACAAATCCCGGGTTTGCTTACCAGGATAGTATAGCCAATAGGCATCCGCACCCCAAAAAGTTCCTTTAATGTTGGCATTTTTAAAATAACTCTCCCAGCTAAGGGTCTTCATTTCTTTAGGGTTGATATGCCAGATGTGTTTTAGTCCTAGCCCCAAGCCAAGTATATTTTGTTCATTTATCTTCAAGCGATATTTTTCGGTGGAGATAATTCTGCCAGAGAGTTCCAGTGAAAATTTATCGCGCACCAGAACGAAGACATCTACGGTATTATCCTCATTTTCACTAATCAGAAATTCCGCTTCTCTTAGATATGACAGGTTTTTGATATAGGCAAGGTTGCGATTCATAACTTCTGCATCTATCATATCCCCTTCGGCAAAAAACAGCATATTTTCCAAAGTCCAATCTCGGGTTTTATAGTGCACTTGATTTCCCAAAGCCAAAATCTTGTTATATATATGCTTATCTGATTTATTGGTAAGCAGATCAAAAACATCCAAATTAACTATGAAAATATTACTGATTTGTTTACCGGCATATTGTTCAAAACCAGTGTAAGTATCCAATTCCTGCTCGCGTTCATTTTCCACTTTAAATATGAGAGGATAAACTTTTTTATACAGCCAATTCCCCGTCCAGGGTTCCGGAACCTCTATGTGTATGGAATCGGAAGCACTAATTTCTTCTTTTTCTTGGCAAAAAAGACCACTTTTAACAAACCAAAAGACAACAAAGCAAAGACCGTATAAAACAATCTTCTTACTGAACAATGGTATCCAAAACCGGGAGCATTTCTGCCAGAAATTCATTCCATCTCTCTTCCAGAATTGCTTTTCTTGCCAATTGCATCAGTTCTTGATAGAACCATAAACTGTGGATAGTAGTTAATCGCATTCCCAAAATCTCGTTCATTGTAATTAAATGTCTGATATATGCACGGCTGAAATGAGTGCAAGTATAACATCCGCATAAAGGATCAATGGGCTTAAAATCATCTTTATAGCGTGCCGCCTTAATGATCATTTTTCCATAACGAGTAAAGATACTTCCTTTGCGAGCATTACGAGTTGGCATCACACAATCAAACATATCAATTCCACGATCTATATTATTCAATAAATCACTGGGAGTTCCCACCCCCATCAAATAGCGAGGTTTATCCACAGGCAAAATGTCATTTAATAAGGAAGTAATTCTAAAGAGGTCTTCTTTTTCTTCTCCCACGGCAAGACCACCCACTCCATAGCCGGGAAAATCCATTTCCATTAAAGCCAAAGCAGATTTTATTCTTAAGTCCTCATAAATTCCACCCTGAACAATTCCGAAAAGTGCCTGATGTTCACTATTGGTAAAGGCATTTTTGCCTCTTTCAGCCCAATCCAAAGTTGTAGCCAGCGATTTTTCTACATATTGCCTGGTAGAAGGATAAGGAGGGCATTCATCGAAGCTCATAATTATATCTGCACCAAGAGCTTCCTGAATTTCTATCACTTTTTCGGGAGTAAATATATGAGGCGAACCGTCAATATGAGATTGGAATTTTACGCCTTCTTTACTAATTTTGCGAAGTCCTGCCAAACTCATTACTTGAAAACCACCGCTATCCGTTAAAATGGGATGATTCCAACTGATGAATTTATGTAAGCCACCCGCCTTTTGAATTAAATTATGCCCAGGACGCATATACAGATGATAGGTATTGCCCAAAATTATTTGTGCCTGCACTTCTTCCAATTCTTTGGGGCTCATTGCTTTCACTGTTCCCAAAGTTCCTACTGGCATAAAAACCGGTGTTTGAATATCTCCGTGGTCAGTTTTTATCACGCCGGCTCTTGCCTTTCCGGATTTCTTTTGTAAAGAAAAACTGAACATCTATTGCCTCAGCGAGAATTGCCGAATAAGCAGCTTGGAAATATCCGCATAGAAAGCATAAATCATTAATAGCAATAGCAATGCAAAACCAATTCTTTGTAAAAACGCTTGCACTTTTATCGGAACCGGTCTTCTGATAATTCCTTCTATAATGGCAAAAAATATATGTCCCCCATCCAAAATCGGAATGGGTAAAAGATTCATAATCATCAAAACCAAACTGATGGAGCCCAGAAAAATAATTAAGGAACCAATACCGCGTTGGGCAACTTGCTGACCCATTGTAGCAATCATAACAGGTCCACCCAGGTTATTTTTCAGCTGCTCCGGTTTTAAGAATAGTTTATATAAGCCCACATAATTCATCGCAATAAAATTGATAGTGCTGCGTGTTCCGTAATTTACTGCCTGAGAGATATTATATTTTGTAACACTTTTCACTGGCATATATTGGCTGATCCCAATCATTTTCTGATCACCCATCGAGACATTTTCTTCCAAAGCTATGGTTCGTTTCACAATTTTCCCGTTGCGCAAAATGGTCAGTTCCACCCCTTCCTTTTTAGAGCCAATTATTCTTTCCCGCATTTCATACCAATCGGAAACATTCACACTATCCACTGCCAAAATTTTATCTCCGGGTTTTAAACCACCTCGCCAGGCAGGCATTCCCGTAAAGACCTCACCGATTATTGTATCAACTTTGGGCTCCAAAGATTTTAGTAATGAATCAGCTTGGGCAGAACTAACTTCCAGAAAGGTCCGTTGCCCGTTATGAATATACTCGATAGTATTGGTCTTTTCATTTGTAAGTATAAGCAAAAATTCCTGAAAACCCTTAACTGGCTTTCCATTTACGCTTACAATACTATCCGCCGGACTAAAATATTCCGCCCAAATTCCTTTGGCATTTTGAACAACTGGCAAAAGGTCCTCTTGCTTTTGCGGCAGCATAAAGGCAATGATGAATAGTAACAGCCCCAAAATTACATTAGCAAAAGGTCCGCTAAAGGCAATGATGGCTCTTTTAAACCAGGAAGTTCCTAAAAAAGTGCCTTTTTCTTCATTATCCACATATTCTTCCGGATTATCACCTTGCATTTTAACATAACCGCCCAAAGGAATCCAACCCACTCGATATTCAATGCCATTTTTTTCGGCTTGCCAAATTGCTTTGCCAAAACCGATGGAGAATTTTTCCACTCCAACCTTAAAATACAGGGCAGCTAAAAAATGCCCGAATTCATGCACAAAAATCATCAATCCGAAGGCGATTATCGTTATTATTAAAGACAGCATAAATTAACGCTTAAACCTTTTCAGCATTACTTATTTTAGGGCTTTTCGTTTTGCCAAGGTTATGGCAATATAGCTGGCAACATCAGTAGCATAAGATCCAGCTCCAAAACCAGCATCATAACCAAGTTCGATGGCAAGTTCATAAGAAATGCGCGGTCCACCACAAATAAACAACATTTTATCGCGCAGACCTTCCGCCTCGGCAAGTTCAATCAAACGCGTCAAATTCTTTATATGAATGTTCTTTTGAGTAACCACTTGCGAAACCAAAATAGCATCGGCATTCACTTCTCTGGCTTTGGCAAGCAATTCTTCACTGGGAACTTGAGCGCCCATATTTATGGCATTAAAACTATGATAGCGTTCCAATCCATATCTATGATTGTAGCCCTTCATATTCATTATGGCATCAATTCCTACGGTATGAGCGTCACTTTCTATGCAAGCGCCGACAACTATTATTTTTCTACCCAAATGTTCTGCCACGAAAGCATCGGTTTCTTCCATCGTCAGCACCGGTGTTTCCACTACTTTTACTTTTATTTTACTGATATCTACACTAATGGAAGTTACGGCATAAGCGATAAAATGAGTAAAACCCTCAGTCAAATCTTGCATACTTGTAATTTCTGCTTCTTCAAAACCAATTTGCATAAATAATCTATTCGCTGCTTCTTTTCCCAAAGCATCGCAGGAAACAGGCAAAGTGAACGAGAGCTGCATTTTGCCGTCATTTAAGGTATCCCCATAGGGACGAATGATATTTTTGCTCATAGCTTAAGCTCCTGTTTCATACTTTCCATAAAAGGATTATAGTAGTCATTGTCTTTTATAAATACACCTTCCAGACCTTTTCCGCCATTTTCGGGACGCTTAATTTCTGCAAATTCTCCTTTTGCCATAGCGCTAAACAGCCCTTCTTCGGCTACTTTTTCCAGAAATTCCGTCGCTTGAGCCAAGACCTCGTTGGCTCTTTTATTAATAAAACTATCTTCTGTCAGACAAAGATTTTGGTTTAGGTCTTTAACCGCCTTAAATATGTATTGAGCATTTTCTATGGCTAAAGCTCTATCTGCCAAATGAGGAGTGTGAATTGCTTCCGTCATCATTCCTAAAAGCTGAACCCCCTGCTCAGTTAATTGCCCAATAAAATTGAACATTGCATTCAGCAGATAGGTCTTAAAAATATTGCCACTGGCAAACTTGGTTGGAGGCATATATTTTACCGGTGAATTGGGAAAGAGGGTCTTAGTTAAAAGAGCGTGTGCCAATTCATAACTAAAACTGTTTTCCAGCTCCGGATCAATCTCAAAAGCATGTCCCAAACCCATTTTTTCCGGTTTTATTCCGCTTAAAATGGCAAAACTTTCATTTATCAACTGGCTCGCGGTAACCGTATATGCCTTTTCCACAGCATCGGAAGTTGTTAAATAATTATCTTCTCCGGTCTGAATTTCAATGCCCGCATACGCATTGATCATTCGGGCAAAATATTGATCCAATAAAGTTCTTTTGGGGTTAATGTCTCTGAACAAAATGCCATACATAGCGTCGTTTAACATCATATCCAAGCGTTCCATTGCCCCCATGGCTGCAATTTCAGGCATACAAAGTCCACTGGCATAATTAGTTAAGTGTATATAACGCTTTTCTTCTTCCGATACCTCATCCAGCGCTTTCCGCATAATCTTAAAATTTTCCTGCGTGGCAAAAGTGCCACCAAAACCCACCGTAGTAGCTCCATAAGGCACATAATCCAAGAGGGACTGAGCCGTAGAACGGATAACGGCAATGGCATCAGCGCCTTCTCTTGCCGCAGCCCTGGCTTGGGTTACATCTTCATAAATGTTTCCCGTAGCGACAATTACATATGTAGCTGGCTGAGGACGGGGCTGATATTTTGCCAGCAGTTCTTCTCTTTTTTCCTTTTGCGCTTTTATCTGTCCCAATCTCTTTTCTACCAAAGGATTAAGGGTATCCATAATTTCTGCGCCTTGAGCAAGAGGAATTTGAGTAAGCTCCAAACCTTTATAGGCAACTGCTTCCGCTACTTCCTGAGCAGTTAGCCCTTTCTTTAACATAGCATTAGCCACCCAGATCGCTGCCCCTTTCGGCAGAGCGGAATTTTCCACCAAATTATCTATCACTACATTGGGCAATGGTTTACCATCTTTAAGGGCACCATCTATACCCATCAAGCGCAAAACCGTCCTCTCCGTAGCAACCGTAGAATAACCCTCAAACAGCCAAGCAAATGAATTCGTTATCTTTACCGCCGCTTTTCGGGCTCGGGATACCATTTCCCGATTTAGATTCAATTTTAACATTTATCTCTCCATTATCAAAAAAAGTAAAGTTATTGCATTGCTTTTTGAAGTGCTTGTAAAGTCAAGTGTTTTTGTTTCTTCCCTACTTGATTCTCTTATGCCTCTCCTCCTCCTCTCCTCCTTCACTCGTCGTTAAGGATGAGTTGTGGTGGGGTGGATGACGAGTGGAAGTGAAGTAGCTTGCTGGAACAAATTAGCTAACTATTTGGT
>JBDKSF010000053.1 GCA_039680785.1 Candidatus Cloacimonas sp. | reverse complement strand
ACAGTTCCCGCTTAATTTTAGGGAAGCTTGATATTTTTTTGTTGTGGGTTGACCAGGAGGTCAACCCTCCTTTATTTATCGCCGGGTTAAAACCGTCGCTATTATTTGTCGTTCCGCATGGACTTTTTTATCATTGTTTCAATGCAACGGGTTAAAAACCCGTCGTTAGTATGTGTCGTTCCTAACGGAACTTTTATCCTTATATGTCTTTCTTTTCGAGGGGCTTACGCCCCATCGCTATGATTGTGTTCCCCTTTGAGTTAAAATCGGTTTTGCTTGTGATCTGCCAGACAATTTCATTCTTTTTTCCTATCTTTGAACAATGTCATTAATAATCTCATAGTATAGGCCGATTTTGACTGCCGACAGATTATTTACGCCTCATCGCTATGATTGTGTCGCCCACAAGGGGCTTTTTAGGGTTGTAAAAAAAAATGAGGTTGTGTCATTTTTATCGAGGGGCTTACGCCCCATCGCTATGTTTGTGTCGCCCACAAGGGGCTTTTTAGGGAAATTAGTGTTTTAACAATCCCCAAAATCTCTATAATCCTGTTCATCTCAGAGCTATTATCTTTTCTCTCTGCTCTCAGCCCTAAGCAAATTTATCCTCTTAATCCTTAAATCCTTCCAATCTTATTTCTTCCAGACCTATTCTTTTTTAATCTGTGTACTTACATTTTTCGGTATCTTCGGTGTTTTCGGTGGCTAAAACTTATTCTGAAATCCTCGTTTCTCCCGCTTGCAATATATTCCTAACCTCGGTTTCGGTCATTCCTCTGCTCAAACCCAAGTTTCTCAGGTCAACTATCTCCCTGCCATAGAACTTATAGGCAACAACCCGATAAAACATATAGGGTGCGTGTAAACCTACTAATGAGTGGGTATAAGTTAAATCCGGTGTAGCACCGTGAAAATAAAACTCCCCGTCGGGATTGGCTGAGCCATTGTAAAACACAAGGTAATAATCCGGCACAATAGGGGTATCAAAAATGGTCTCCGTTACTGCATCCCAGGTAAGAACAGCATTGTAGCCATCCATCACGCAGACAAGGTTATCAGGTGGTTTTGGAGGAACATATTCACCCGTGCCTCTTAGCTCTAAAGTATAAAGCGGAGAATTTACGGAATTATTGTGAATATAAAGGGTATCACTAACTGTTCCTGCCACCTGCGGAGTAAAAAGCAAAGATATTGCGGCTTCTTCTCCTGCGGGAATAGTTATCGGAAGTGCTATATTTACCAAACTGAAGAGAGAATTGGATTCTTCCCAACTAAGGTTATCAATAAGCAACTCTGCTGTGCCGGTATTGCTGATCACAACGGAAAAGGGAGCAGAACTACTGCCCAGATAAACAATACCGAAATTCAGGACTGTTGGCGGATTAACCTCTATCTCGGGAACACGTTGGATAACAGTTATATAATTCTCTCTGGTAAAGGAAGCGGTAGAATCGTAAGAATTGGTAATTGTTAGCGTAACTGAATACACCCCCGGCTGATGATATACATAAACAGGATTTTGTTCATTAGAATTATCTCCATTGCCAAAATCCCAATTCCAAAAGTAAATATTGCCCGTTCCGGCAGTGGATTGGTCAGTAAAATGAACTTCCAAGGGCTGTAACCCGGAAGTGACATCAGTTGTAAAACTCACTGTGGGTGGTATAATTAAAGGAGTGATAGTAAAAACACCATCCGATACATCAAAAATGGCACTATTGGCAGAATCGCGAACTTTTACCAGACAATTGGCAGAGGGATTATTGGGTACAAACCAATCATATCTCCCGATTGAAGCATTTATAGGACTGGCTTGAACAGGTAGCCAGTTTACTCCTCCATCAATACTATAATCAATTACAACAAAAGTTCCCTCTTCCATACTTGACCAAAGTATATTATAAATACTATAAACTGTTATGTATTCATTACCATTAGGAGTAATTATTGTAATTTGTGGACGGATGGTAAAGGGATTATCGCTTATATCCCAAATTGTATCATCGGAGGCATCCGAGATTTTGATTAAGCATTGATTGGAATTAATATTAGGTATAATCCAACTATAACTTCCTGTAGCAGCAGAAACATAATTGGCTATCGTTACCCAGGAATTGCCATTATCAGAGCTGTATTCCAGTTTCAGATTATTGATATAAGCTACTGACCAGCTAATATTCTTTCTACTCTGAGCTCCCCATATTTCTAGACCATTAGGGTTGAGCAATTGTAACTTACAAATACTAAATGACTGGTCACTCCAATCGTAAACAGAGGGCTGGGAAGAATCGCATACTTTTAAGTAGCAGATAGGAGCACTAATATCAGGAACAGTCCATTCATAAGTTCCCATATTGGCAGGAAGAGAAGTAGCAATACTATTCCAGGTAAGCCCAGCATCACAGGAATAAACTAAATTTACCATATTGACTCCTGTTGCTGTCCAATTGATGGAGTAATTTCTTCCTGCTTGTAACTTAGAATAATTGGGCTCCGTGAAAGATAAAGAATAGGGCTCTGAACTGCTAATAGAAAATGTCTCATCTGAAATATCAAACCAGGAGCTGTTTATAGTGCTTACCACTTTAATTAGACAATTACTGGAGCTTACATAAGGGACGGTGAAAGAAAATTTGCCTAAGGTCTCCTCAATTGGACTGGAATTCAGCATTATCCAATTTACTCCATTATCCATTGATAATTGGATATTTACATAATTACACATATTAGAATTCCAGTAAATGGTTTTTGTGATTCCCATCCTCCATTGTTCTCCCCCATTCGGAGCTAAGACCTGATAAACAGGTAAACCTATTTTGGAGATAAAAATGTCATCTCCACCACTGCTGGTTAAGGTAGTAGTGCCAAAGGTAGCACTTTCTGCAAAACAACCTGTAACATAGCTGTTTCCGTTTGCGTCTACAGCAATGTTTTTGCCTTCTACATAACTATATCCACCCGCTTGCTTTGCCCAGAGCCAGTTACCGTTGCTATCCAGCTTGGTAACAAAGATATCCCGATAACCAATGCTTGTTAAGGTAGTAGCTCCAAATGTAGCGGTACCATCAAAAAAACCTGTAACATAGCTGTTACCGTTGTCATCAACAACAATGCTATAGCACATACAATTGCAAATATAATAATCATTTCCCCCAGCTTGCTTTGCCCAGAGCCAGTTACCATTGCTATCCATCTTTGCTATAAATATATTCCCATAATCAAAGTTACTGTATAGGTTAGTAGCTCCAAAAGTAGCACTTCCTTGAAAAATACCTGTAACATAGCTGTTACCATTGGCATCAACAGCAATGTCCAGGCCTTCAGTATAAAATGCTTCTTCAGGTTGCTTTGCCCAGAGCCAGTTACCGTTGCTGTCCAGCTTGGCAACAAAGATGCCATAACTACCATTACTGGTTAAAGTAATAGTGCCGAATGTAGCATTAATAAAAAAATTACCAGTAACATAGCTGTTTCCATTAGCATCAACAGCAATACCATCTCCCCAATCATAATCTGTTCCCCCGGCTTGCTTTGCCCAGAGCCAGTTACCGTTGCTATCCAGCTTGGCAACAAAGATATCCATACTACCACTGCTGGTTAAAGTAATAGTGCCGAAGTAACAACTACTACTAGAAAAACTTCCTGTAACATAGCTGTTTCCGTTGGCATCAATAGCAATGCCACTGCTTCCATCAATATTTGTTCCCCCGGCTTGCTTTGCCCAGAGCCAGTTACCGTTGCTATCCAACTTGGCAACAAAGATGTCATTATTTACACTGTAACTATTTGTTAAAGTTATAGAGCCGAAGGTTATGCTACTACTTTCAAAACTTCCTGTAATATAGATATTTCCGTTGTCATCAACAGCAATTCTACTACCAGAATCATTATTTGTTCCCCCAGCTTGCTTTGACCAGAGCCAGTTACCATTGTTATCCATTTTGGCAATAAAAATATCAGATCTTCCACTGCTGGTTAAAGTAGTATTGCCGAAGGTAGCACTACCAGAAAAATAACCAGTTACATAGCTGTTTCCGTTGGCATCAATAGCAATGCTATTGCCAGAATCATTATCTGTTCCCCCGATTTGCTTTGCCCAGAGCCATTCCTCGGTTTGGGCAAAAAGTAATATTGAGCAGAGAACTAAGATAAATAGAAAAAATGTCTTTTTCACGATATCCTCCCGTAGAGTTTTATATTTCTATTTGATTTTAAAAAAACAAAGAGACAAAGAATGTCTATTTTTACATGGTAAATATAGTTCAATGTAACTTGGTTTATTATGGTACACATTTCTGCATAAACTCCTTTATTCCTTTTTTCTTTTATATTTTTCTTCAAACCTGCCAATCTTTTTTGGTGTAGCCGGAACTTGCTGAAGCTCCGCATAGTGGTAACTCTTTCTTGCAGAGGAACGACGTCCTCCGACTACACAAAAAGAGAAAGGAGTTCTCTTCAACCCATTTCTATTTAATAATCCCATAAATCCTTTTAAGCTGTTCATCCCAGTCCTATTATTTTTTTTCTCTCTGCTCTCAGCCCTCTGCAAATTTATCCTCTTAATCCTTAAATCCTGAAATCCTTGTTTCTGAAATCCTCGTTTCTCCCGCTTGCAATATATTCCTAACTTCGGTTTCGGTCATTCCTCTGGTCAAACCCAAGTTTATCAGGTCAATTTTCCCTCTGCCATAAAACTTATAGGCAACAACCCGATAAAACATATATGTTGTATGTAAACCTACTAAGGAGTGCGTATAAGTTAAATCAGGTGTAGCACCGAGAAAATAAAACTCCCCGTCGGGATTAGCTGAGCCATTATAAAACACAAGGTAATAATCCGGCACAATAGGGGTATCAAAAATGGTCTCAGTTACAGCATCCCAAGTAAGTACAGCATCGTAGCCATCTATTACACAGACAAGGTTATTGGGCGGTTTCGGAGGAACATATTCACCAGTGCCTCTCAGCTTTAAAGTATAAAGCGGAGAATTTACGGAATTATTGTGGATATAAAGGTTATTACTAACTGTTCCTGCTACCTGCGGAGTAAATAGCAAAGATATTTCGGTCTCTTCACCCACAGGGATAGCTATCGGAAGCTCTATGTTTTCCAAACTGAAGAGAGAATTGGGTTCTTCCCAACTAAGGTTATCAACAAGCAATTCGGCTGTGCCAGTATTGCTGATCACAACGGAAGAGGGAGCAGAACTACTACCCAAATACACAATACCGAAATTCAGGACTGTTGGCGGATTAATCTCTATCTCAGGAACGCGTTGGATAACATTTATATAATTTTCTCTGGTAAGGGAAGCAGTAGAATCGGCAGAATTAGTAACCGTTAGTGTAACCGAATACACTCCCGGGTCTTGATATACATAAACCGGGTTTTGCTCATTGGAATTATCTCCATTGCCAAAATCCCAATTCCAAGCGTTAATATTACCCGTTCCGGCAGTGGATTGATCTGTAAAATGAACTTCCAGGGGCTGTAACCCGGAAGTGACATCAGCTGTAAAATTCACTGTGGGTGGCAATAATACCGGATTGATAGTAAAGACCTCATCCGATACATCAAAAATGGCGCTATTGTCAGAATTGCGCACTTTTATCAGACAATTGGTAGAAGGATTATTGGGCACTAACCAGTCATATCTGCCTACAGATGCAGGATAGGGACTGGTGTGAACAGGCAGCCAATTTACTCCTCCATCAATACTATAATCAATTAAAACAAAGGACACCTCTTCCGTATTTAACCAAAATATACTATATATACTATTCACTGTAAAATACTCATTCCCGTTTGGGTCAATTACAATAATATACGGGCGGATTATAAAGGGATTGTCGCTTATATCCCAAATTGTATTATCGGCAGCATCTGAGATTTTTATTAAACATTGGCTGGAAATAATATTGGGCAAAGTCCAGCTATAGCTGCCTGCAGCAGCAGAAACATTATCGGCTATCGTTAACCAGGAATTGCCGTTATCCGAACTGTATTCCAGTTTTAAATTACTAATATTAGCTACTGACCAGCTAATATTCTTTATACTTTCAGCTCCCCATATTTCCCCACCATTAGGACTTAGTAATTGTATCTTATAAATACTAAATGATTGGTCACTCCAATCGTAAACAGCGGGCTGGGCAGAATCGGATACTTTTAAATAGCAGATAGGACCACTAATATCAGGAACAGTCCATTCATAAGTTCCCAAATTGGCTGGAAGAGAAGTAGCAATATCATTCCAGGTAAGCCCAGCATCATAAGAATAAGTTAAATTTACCATAGTGGTTCCAGATGCTGTCCAATTGATGGAATAGTTTCTTCCTGCCTGTAGTTTAGAATAATTGGGTGCCGTTAATAATAAATAATAGGGCACGTTATCACTAATAGTGAATGTCTCATCTGAAATATCAAAACAATTACAATTTTCTGTTCTTACCACTTTTATTAAGCATTGATTGGAGCTTACATCAGGGACAGTGAAGGAAAATCTTCCCAATGCTACCTCAACCGGACTGGAATTTAGCATTATCCAATTTGCTCCATTATCCAAAGATAATTGGATATTTACATAATTACCTGCACTAAAATTCCAGTAAACGGTCTTTGTGCTTCCCATACTCCACTGTTCTCCTCCATTCGGAGCTAAGACCTGATAAAGGTTACCTATTTTGGAGATAAAAATATCAGAGCTACCACTGCTTGTTAAGGTAGTAGTGCCGAAGTTAGCAATAACATAAAAATTACCTGTAACATAGCTGTTTCCATCGGAATCAACAGCAATGCTATAGCTATAATCATCACCTGTTCCCCCGGCTTGCTTTGCCCAGAGCCAGTTACCGTTACTATCCAGCTTTGTAACAAAAATATCCCTGTTATTAGAATATACATAATGTACACTACTGGTTAATGTAGTATTGCCGAAGGTAGCACTATCAGAAAACCAACCGGTAACATATATGTTTCCGTCGTAATCAACAGCAATGCTATTACCCTCATCACAAACTGTTCCCCCAGCTTGCTTTGCCCAGAGCCAGTTCCCGTTGCTGTCCAGTTTGGCAATAAATATGTCATAACTGGTTAGTGTAGTAGTTCCAAAGGTGGCACTACCAGAAAAAACACCTGTAACATAGCTGTTACCGTTGGTATCAACAGTAATGCTCTTTCCCTCATCATAATCTGTTCCCCCGGCTTGCTTTGCCCAGAGCCAGTTACCGTTGCTATCAATCTTAGCAACAAAAATATCATACCAACCACTGCAGGTTAAGGTAATAGTGCCGAAGGTAGCACTTCCTCCAAAATAACCTGTTAAATAGCTGTTTCCGTTAGCATCAGCAGCAATTCCATAACCTTTATCATCATTGCTTGTTCCACCGGCTTGCTTTGCCCATAGCCAGTTACCGTTATTATCCAGCTTGGCAACAAAGATGTCAGAGCTTCCACTGCTTGTTAAAATAGTAGTTCCAAATGTAGCACTACTTTTAAATAATCCGGTAACATAGTTGTTTCCGTTATCATCAACAGCAATGCTATTGCCACAATCACCACTTGTTCCTCCGGCTTGCTTTGCCCAGAGCCAGTTACCATTTCTATCCAACTTGGCAACAAAGATGTCAGGATCACCACTGCTGTTTAAAGTAGTAGTTCCGAAGGTAGCATTACCAGAAAATCCACCGGTAACATAACTGTTTCCGTTGGCATCAACTGCAATGCTATAGCCATAATCTTCATTTGTCCCTCCAGCTTGCTTTGCCCAGAGCCAGTTTCCGTTGCTGTCCAGCTTAGCAACAAAGATGTCATACACCCCACTGCTGGTTAAGGTAGTAGTACCGAAGGTAGCACAACCATTAAAATTACTTGTAACATAGCTGTTTCCGTTAGCATCAACAGCAATGCTATTACACCAATCATAATCTGTTCCCCCGGCTTGCTTTGCCCAGAGCCAATCCTCGTTTTGAGCAAAAAGTAATATTGAGCTGATAACTAAGATAATAAGTAAAAATGTCTTTTTCACGGTATCCTCCCGTAGAGTTTTTTCTTTTGCTTGATAATCATCAAATACAGGGTTAAAAAAGGTATATTTATGTTCTGTAAAAGGAGAAACAGTAATCTGCTTGGCTTTGTTAAGATAAACATAATAATGTTCGGTAAATATGGCAATGTTGTTTGCCTTGTTAAGATAGACATAATAATGTTTGGTAAATATGGTAATGTTTCCTGCCTTTTTAAGATTAGCATATCCTATCAATCCCTTTAGAACTTATTCATAATTACTTTAATAATTATATGCAAATATCTGTCAAGTTTTTTTCGTGTAGTCGGAGCTCGCTGAAGCTCCGCATTTTGTGTTTCCAAAATAAAATCTGTGAGAGTATATTTTACAGGAAGAACGGCGTCCACCTGTACCTGGCAATATTTTTGTACCGGCGCTCGCTGTAGCGCCGAAAAAATAAGGCGGAACGGCGTCCACCTGTACTTGGCACCGCAAAAG
>JBDKSF010000052.1 GCA_039680785.1 Candidatus Cloacimonas sp. | reverse complement strand
CGGATACAGCTCTCATTCCGCGAATCATTATCCTGCAGTTTTGGCTTTTAGCATAGTTAACGAACAAACCCTGAAAAGTACTAACTACTGCATTAGGTAGATGTTCAGTTGATTTCTTACAGAGTTCATATCGTTCTTGCAAATTAAATAGATTCTCTTTGCCAGTATAATCTGCTACGGCAAGAATAACCTGATCAAATATTCTGCATGCTTTTTCCAAAATGTTCAGATGACCTAAGGTGAAAGGATCAAAGGTGCCCGGATAAATTGCCTTAAACATTTTTTTCCAGAGCCCTTTTCCGAATTTCTTCGATTTCAGAGACCTCTTTGGGGATATCTTTGGAAAGGACAGAATAACCGTTTTCGGTTACCAGAACATCATCTTCAATCCTGATGCCCAATTTCTCTTCCGGTATATAAAGTCCCGGCTCCACCGTGATTACATTTCCAGGATATAAAATTGCATTTCTACCACCCACATCATGGGTATCCATACCTAAAAAGTGACTAATACTGTGCATATAATATTTAAAAACATCTTCTTCCCTGTCAATTAAACCAAGTTGAATTGCACCTTTTGCCAATAAGTTTCGGGCTTCTCTGTTAAGTTCAGCAAGTTCCACTCCCGGTTTAATCATTTCAATTATCTTTTTCTGAACATCTAAAACAGTATTATATACATCTTTCTGGCGAGTATTAAAGGTCTCGTTGATGGGAAAACATCTTGTTATATCTGCGCTATAATTTAAATAGGAAGCGCCCACATCCATCAGGATTATGTCTCCATCATTGATTTTGCACTCATTTCTTTCATAATGCAAAGTGGCAGCATTAATCCCAGTACCTACAATGGGAGCAAAACCCCAGTGGCTGACACCTTTTCTTTGCATTAGATAAAACATTATAGCTTCCAGTTCATATTCCATCATTCCAACTTTTGCTTGTTCCCAAACATCCATTATGGCTTTACCGGTAATATCGATTGCATATTGAAGCTGTTTTATTTCCCATTCACTTTTTACTTTCCGGAACGGAGTTATCAATGTTTCAAAGGACTCGATCTTAATCCCTGGAAAGCGTTCGCGCAAAGGAAACAATCGATAAAGCTGAATGGTTGGTGGTTTATCCAATGCTTGAGCACCTATATTTGCCCATATTTTTTCCATCGACGGGCAATAAATGGACAATATACTTAAAAATTCATCCAAATAGTGAATTTTATCTTTTGCAATGCCACTAATTTGGCTCGCTTCGTCACTTTTCATTATTGTTCCAGTCCAAACTTCTTTATCTGGATCGCAACGCTGAATGAAGAGCATTTCTGCAGTTCCGTTTTGTCCTTTATATGCAAAATAGATTGCTTCCGGTATTGCCAAACCGGTTATATAAAGGAAATCATTATCCTGTTTAAATTTTTCTAATTTGCCTTCTTCATTGGCAAACAGAATCACCGCTTCTTTTTCTTTTAAAGAGGAGAGCAATTCTTTACGCCGGGCAACGGTTATTTCAGCATTCATCATCCAATCTCCTTAATATTTCTCGTTTGCTGCTTTACTGCGAGAATTTATTGATTTTATAAAGCCATATTGTGGTTCCTGTGATAGATTCACGACTTCGGGTGTGATAATACATTTTTCGATATCGTGCCTATCAGGAATGCTATACATTATTTTCAGCATAAATTTTTCCATTATGGAACGCAGACCACGAGCACCAGTTTTTTGTTTTATCGCAATTCTGGCAATTTCTTTTAGGGCAGCTTCGGAAAATTCCAAATGCACGCCATCCATTTCAAAGAATTTTTGATACTGTCTGCAGATTGCATTTTTGGGCTTCATCAATATTTCTATCAACGCTTCTTCGCTCAGTTCATTCAGAGTGCAAATTACGGGCATTCTGCCAATAAGTTCCGGAATCAAACCATATTTTAAAAGGTCTTGAGGAGTAGTATATTCAAAGATAGCGGATTCATCTTGCTTTTTACCTAATTCCACATCAAATCCGATGGACTTTTTATCCATTCGTTCTTTGATAATCTTTTCCAGACCGAAGAAAGCTCCTCCGGCAATAAACAGGATATTTTTAGTATCCATTTCGATAAAATCCTGTTGTGGATGTTTGCGTCCACCTTTGGGAGGGACATTTACTTTCGTTCC
>JBDKSF010000051.1 GCA_039680785.1 Candidatus Cloacimonas sp. | reverse complement strand
AGGAAATCGCTTCATTAAGCTTTTGAGCTATGCGGTTGATGATAACCGATTTACTTTTGAGAATGCCTAAACAAAGGGAACATACATTGTTAAATTCCGGTTTAGTGAGAAACGCTGAAAATTGATCTAACCAATCATAAAGTTTTTCTTGCAAGTTTTCTTGAGCAATTTTTTGTAGTTCTGTAAACATGGCTGGGGTAACTCCTTATAGTTTAATTTTAATTCACTTGTTTAGGAGCTACCCCTTTTGTCAAGGGTAAAAGTGACAAAATCATAATCTAAGTATTTAATATATTATAAAGATATAGAAACTAATATACATAAAACATTATAATACAAACGAATAACTTATTTATAGGGTTTTACTGAATTGCATAACTATCTGGTATTTAAGCATTAACGATATAATGGGTTGAATGCACCCTTGTTTCGAAAAAATGAAAAAATGTCTAAAATAATTTTGGGGGGATCCGTGCATTTTTTAGTCAATATCTACTTTGTTGAGATAAGCTTGTGCGGATGAGGAAAAAATGGAATGAACTATCCGTTGACATTTGGCTTTAGTTTTAGTTGGCTTTTGTATGATAAGCTCCTTAATAACTATGGAACCACTTTGATATTCTCATTTGTTTTATCAGGAACTTGTTAAGACCAATCTATGTCAACTTTTATGAGCAACAATCTTATTCTGTTTTAGATATCGCTTGGTAGTCATGTTTTTCCAATTAATGAGTTTTATCAGCCAATAAATTTTTGATAAACAAACCTACTTGTCTTGAGTATATTGATGCTCCTTCACTTGACATATGCAACATATCGCTGTAATATTCATAGTTGTTGTAATCGAATTCAGATAATTCTAGTGCCATATCATAATAGGCCATTCCATTTTTTTCAATCATTTGAGTGATTTTTGGATCAATACTATAGCCCATATTCCGGAAATTTGGAGAATGCAGAAAAATGGCACGTACTTCCCTTTTTCTTAATTCTAATAGCATGTCCGTGAAAGCTTTTTCAATAATCGGGCTATGTTTATAAGTATGAGAATCTGGCTCTTCTGCTTGAAGTGATGCGTCAATGTTATCAAGTCTGAAATTGGGGTTCCTTTCTTTGGGGTTGAAGCCAAGTTTTGGGTCAAATTTACTGCTTCTGTTTCTAAATATTTCCACAATTCTATCAGCTATTACACTAGTGTATTTATATGTCTTTAACTTTGATTTTAACCAATGCCACTTATCAATCTGTTTTAGTAAATCATTAATGGTTTTCCTGTCACTGTGTATTAACATCCTATCAACTACTCTACCTTGCTTGTAGGATAGAAGTCCTTCATCTAAATCTGTTCCAGTTAATTCGAAAACAATCAATTTTGGTGAGTATTCTTCAAGTATACTAAGTATTTGAGGGTATTGAGCCAAAAAAGTGCTTCCAGTTGATCCCAAACTATAACAAGAAAGATTGGTTTCTTTACTTATTATCTTTGGATCGTAATTGGTTGTAGATTTTGATGCTCCAAAAATCAAAATATCATATTTTTTCTTCTTAACATGTTGGAAGCTTAACTCTCCAGTTCCTACATTACGAAAAGCACGCTGAAATAATGATGACAAACACAAATCACAAATTAATATCATAAAGACTATAGCTATTAGCTTGAATATGATTCTGAAAAATTCTGATTTAAAACTCATAGTATATAAATGACGAAGCATTAAGGTTCCCAAATATTACGATTGTAAAGAATATAGCAACATATCCACACCATCTTAATAGCGGTGGCTGTTTGGCTATAAATTGGTCGTATTGTTTATCTTTCAACAATATTTCCATGATTATTAAAACTGGAATGCTTATAAGAATTGGGGGCACCAATCTTGTTGTCCCCACGTAGTATTGCCAAGTGCCTTTACTAATTGAAGTAATATAATTGATAAAATCCGACATTTTGGGAAGTCTGAAGAATAGGAGGCTAGCCGCTACTATTACATACGTTGATAACTTCCTTATCACTCCAATTGCTAAACTTTCTCCTTTGCTTTTTCCCCATCCAGTAGCATCCTCAAAGATCAATAGTAATGCCTGAATCATTCCCCATATAATGAACATCCAGCCAACACCATGCCAAACGCCGCTGGCAAGAAACATAAGGATAATGCCAAGATAAATTTTTCTTTTGGATGTGCTTGTTCCCATGAAGGGATAAAAGATATAATCTCTCAGCCAGGAAGTTAGTGATATATGGTTCCTTCTCCAGTAATCCGTAACCGAGGTGGAATTAACATAAGGTGTGCGGAAATTAACCATCAAATCAAAACCAAAGAGTTTTGCTACCCCTCTGGCTATATCTGTATATCCTCCGAAATCTGCATAAAGCTGAAGAGGATAGAGAAGGGCAGTTACGATAAGGGTAAGCGTAGAGTGCATTGGGATGTTATTATATACGGCATCAACATAAGCTCCAATGTTATCAGCCACCACCATCTTTTTGAATAGCCCCCACAATACTAATCTAAAGCCATTGGCAAAATTATCATAGCACAAAGGGTGTGCTTCAGTGAACTGCTTAAAAAGATTCTTTGCTCTACCAATAGGCCCACAAAGAATCTGTGGGAAAAAAGCCAAATAAACAGAAAAAGTAAGCAAGCTTCTTTGTGCTTTGATATCTCCCCAATACACATCCAGAATATAACCTAAAGCCATAAAAGTATAAAAAGATATGCCAATGGGCAAAATCAAACTATGCTGAGGAACTGTAAGATTTAAGCTAAACGCAGAGAAAACAGTATTGACTTGTTCCCCAAAGAAATTGAAGTACTTGAAAAAGAATAGGATGCCAAGATTGAAAACAAGACCCGCCGATAATAGTAGTCCTTTTTTATTTCGGTATTTTTCCAGTGCTAAACCCAATCCATAGTTTACTAAGGTTGAAACTATCAGTAGAACCAGATACTCTGGTTGGACACTAAAATAAAAATAGTAGCTCGCAAGGAGCAATAAGTAATTGCGATACTTATGAGGTAACAAGTAGTAGATGGTAACTACAATAATAAGAAATATAAAGAAAGGTATCGAAGTGAACTGCATATTATCCTATAGAGTATCCACTATCAAGAATTATGCTCGTACCTGTGATATGGCGAGAAAGGTCGGAAACGAGGTAAGCAGCCATGTTAGCCACATCATTAACATCTAAAATTCCTAAAAGATGCTTTTGTAAAATATCCTCAACTGATTCTTCGGGCAGGCTTTCAAACATTCTATCCAGCATTTCTGATTTTACCATTGACGGACAGATATCATTTACTCGTACACCCTTTGATGCGAGCTCCTGTGCTAGAGATTTGGTTAAACCAGACACTGCTGATTTTGTACTACAGTATTCAATCTTGCCCTTCTCACCTCGTAAAGCACTAACAGAAGAAATCAGCACTATACTCATACCGTTTTTATCGTACATACCAGGTTTCATAATTTGCTTCGTGATGGCAACGGCAGCAGCTACATTGGTTTTAAACATTTCCGTAAAATCATCCATATAGATTGTCTTAAGCGGATTTGTTCTTTCGATGCCAGCTGAATGAATAAAGCCAGAGACGGGGGTAGTACCCTGTATTGATTTTAGAGTTTCTTCGATAACATACTCATCATTAAGTTCAAAAATTAGGTGGATATGCCCTGAACCTGATAATGAAGACATAGTTTGGGCAAGACGATCTTCATTGCGTCCACAGGCAATAATCTCAGCACCTAACTCACTACACAGTATAGCACAGCTCCTACCAATTCCTGAAGAAGCTCCGGTGATTAGAATTCTTTTACCTTTCAGGGCATTCTCTGACCAAATCATTACTTTGTAAAACTATCGCTTCCGATTAACTCAACCAGAGATTCGACCGTATCTATCTGATTAAGCTGGCGGGCATTGAACTGCTTGCCAAAATTCTTGTGTACAAAAGCAACTAAAGACATTATGGCCATAGAGTCAAACTCTTCGTAGTCCTTCAGATTTGAATCCAAGCTTAGCTCATCTTCTATTTCGATCAAGTTAGCTAATTGAACTAAAAATTCATTGATTGTCATTATATTCTCCTATATTGTGATAATTGTAGCACCATAAGAATAACCCACGCCAAATCCGGCTAAGAGAACTTTATCGCCAGATTTAATTCTACCTTCTTTCAGGCATTTTTCTAAAGCGATGGGAATAGTAGCAGATACAGTGTTGCCAGTTTCTGCCATATCAATAAAGAACTTATCTTCATTTACGCCAACCAGCTCTCTAAGATATTGAAGCATATATTGATTTGCTTGATGGAATATCACATAATCAATGTCATCCATATTGACATTATTCTTTTGCAGGACTTGCTTTATGAGAATGGGTACTGCTTTAATGGTAAAGTTGAATATCTCAGGACCATTCATAAAAAGCATGTCATCATTTCTCAGAATACCATTTTCGTCAATCCAGTCAGTTGCTTTTTGCTTGGGTCTATTTCTCATTGCGCCATTAGGGATAATTAGATTGTTCCAGCCCCGGCCATCTGTTCCGAGAACAAACTCGTGGATCTTTGGAAGCATGTCTTTACTGATAAGCGTTGCAGATGCAGCATCTCCAAAAATGCT
This sequence comes from Candidatus Cloacimonas sp., assembly GCA_039680785.1. Lineage (NCBI taxonomy): Bacteria > Pseudomonadati > Candidatus Cloacimonadota > Cloacimonadia (SeqCode) > Cloacimonadales (SeqCode) > Cloacimonadaceae (SeqCode) > Cloacimonas (SeqCode) > Cloacimonas sp. (SeqCode). The sequence continues at coordinate 12,589 of JBDKSF010000051.1, read as the reverse complement.
TCTATTGCCTTTATCCTGAGGGTGGAGATGCTTAGAATATGTTTCTGAAACCACTAGTAGTACATTTTCAGCAATTGTGGCAGAAAGTAATCCTTTGGCTAACGATAGGCCATATACATAACCGGAGCAACCAAGGTTATAGTCCAAAGCTCCTATCTCAGTTCTGAGTCCTAAACGGTCTTGAAGGATGCAAGCCGATGTAGGCAAAAAGAAATCTGGACTTTGAGTACAAAGTAGAATAAAATCTATAATGTTTCGATCAACGCTCTCAAACAATCTTTCGCATGCTTTGACAGCCATATCTAAGGCAGTTTCATCGGGCGCTGAAATCCTGCGTTCTCTTACCCCAAGCTTCTTTTCGATCTTCTTAGGTGTCCACTCCGGAAAAAGCTCCGACAGCTCTTCATTGCTCAATATGTTTTCAGGAAGATAACTAACAATTCTCATTATGTTTTTCTCACTTCAGTAGGCATTTCAAAATGTAAGATACTGTTAAAATAAGCATTTTTTCTTAAATATGGAAGTATTGTGAAGTGGATTACTTCATTAGGATAAAACCCTTTGTTCATTAAGATATATTTTCTCATATTTCGCGAAAAAAGTAAGTACAAAGATTTCACTCTCCTTCCTTTCCTACTTAAGCAATAAAACTTCAGCCATATTTTTCGTCAAGCAAATAATTTATAGTTTGTGGGTGGTAAAGGTAAAAAGTATCCCCCTCCTTATTATCCTTTACAACCAGCTGCATATACTCTTGTTTTCTAACTATAGGACAATATGTTATAGCTTAGTCACCTCGTTTTTTTGCCGGAATGCCTATTTTTTTGATGGTGCCATTTCCAGTTATTAAGATTTTTGCCTGTTGTTTTTGCAAACTTTGCATTGTCTCCGGATGGGGAAAGTGGTAAATATTTTTGCGAGGAGCAGTTATCCATACTTCTTGAGGAGAAACATCCTGCCAAAAATTAGCTGAACAAGAACTACGCGAACCGTGATGAGGGACTTTTAGATAGTCAGCTTTCAATTCTGAAGCATAGTTATCCAGCAGATAATTTTCCGCGTCCTTTTCTATATCACCGGTAAAAAGCATACTGGCAAATTCCGTATCCAAACGGCAAACCAGCGAAGCATTATTCTCATTGTGGGGTAGATAGTTTTTATCGGGATGCAGAAATTTCAATCTTGCCTTGTCTATAAAGAAAGAGCAGGTATCGGTAATGGTATGAATTTTAGCGGAGCCATAGTATTTTTGTTTTTGGGCATAGCTCCAGAAATCCTGTTTCACGCTTTCATCGCTAACAAAAATATGCCCAATTTTTTTGTGATTCAGCAAGGTTATAAGTCCTCCGCAGTGGTCACTATGTAGATGAGTAAGAATAAGATAATCAATTTTGCCGATGCCTTGTTTACCGAGCCAGGGTAATAAATTTTGGCTAAGCCAGCTTTCCTGTTGGTAATCTTTTTCATTCAAAAAGGTCTCCGGTATGCCCAATTTTCTCCCTCCGCCGGTATCAATCAGCATTGTTTCTCCGTTCCCAAAACGAATTAAACTGCAATCACCTAATCCGCAATTGAAAATATAAACGCTTGTTTCGGTTTTATGCAAAAAGGGGACAAGCATAAAACCCGTTATGATTAAAGAAGCAGGAATCATCGCTTTTAGCGCGGTTCGGAACTTACCCCGAATCAGTAAAAAACCCCACAGAATAATCGTTGCCAAAGCCATTGCTTGCCAAAGTGATAAGTAATTGGCAGACATAGAAAAAGGAAGAAGGTAGCAGAATTGCATCCATTTTATCCAAAGTAAGTTTAAAGCTTTATAGCAAAGGACAAAAAGTTTGGTTAAATACCAGCCCTGAGGCGAAAGCAGCACTAAAAAAGAAAGCGGTAGCAAAATTCCCATTAAAGGAATACCTATTGTATTGCCAATTATACCATTTAGAGAAGCAGTGCCAAAATAATAGAGAGTAAAAGGAGTGATGGCAATAGAAATTAGCGCTGAAAGCAATATTCCTTGCAGCAGGTTACTTAGTGTTTGATAAAATGGCAAAATCAGTAATTTGTCTGAGGAGAAGAGTTTTAGCTTTGGCAAACCGTAAAAAATAATTAGCACGGAAACATAAGAAAGTTGAAGCCCAATGTTGAATAACTGGAGAGGACTAAGTAGTGTGATAATAAATAAAGAAAGAGCCATCGTTTGAGCTCCGGAAACAGGACTCTGCAACCAACGCGCCAAAATAACAATAGCTATCATTATTATGGAACGCGTAACGGAAGGAGCCCAGTTATTCAATGCCGCATATAATAAAATTAGGGGCAGGAACAAAATTTCCGCCGTTTCTCTTCTAAAAAATATGCGGAACAAGGAAACCAAAATCAAGTAAATTAACCAGATATGCATTCCGCTCACTACTACCAGATGAATAATTCCAGCTCCGGTCAGCTGATTCAGATATTCCTGTTTAAGCCCCGATTCACCAAAAAGCAATGCTTTAGCCCAATCCGCTTGGTCTCCCAATTTTATCTCCAAAGAATTTAGCAGTTTATAACGCAAGCTGCCAAGATAATCTCTAACATCTTTAGAATGAATAGGTTCTGCTTTGCCAAGCTGATAACCAATAGCAGAATAACGATTGGGATAAATATCCAAAATCGGATCACGCACCAGCGGATAAATTTCTGCCAATAAACGATATGACTTTCCCGGTAGCAAATTTTCACTGCAGGAAAGGATGATTTTTTCTTTTAGGGGGAAGCCGGCAAGGGAATCAAGTTCAACAGCATAGCGTTTTTCTTCTACAGAAAATACCTGGCTGACACTAAAACATATTTCTTGTTGAAGTTGTTTTTTCTCCGCTAAAAGCTGTTCCAATTCAGAATTGTCTTTTTTTACTACAGCCAAGCGTAGCATTCCCAAAGATAGAAACAAAACCAAGAGCAAGTAGAACCGTATTTTTTTACAAAAGATGGCTAATAGCGAAAGAACGCCTGCTGCAATGAAAAGAACTATAACTTCGGGTTGGAAAATTTTGGCAAAAATTATACCCAGAACCCAAAAAACAACAGGCAAAACAAAAGGAGCGGGTGCCTTGTTGTTTGCCTTCATCTTTTCTCCTCGTCTCTCACAGATTACACGGATTTCACAGATTATTTATGGATAAGATAAACAGGACTTAATCAGCCACCGAAGTTTGCCAAAAAACTAAGCACTTCCGCACTTTGCACTCCTGCACTTTGAACTTTGAACTTTGAACTCCCGCACTTTGAACTCCCGCACTTTGAACTCCCGCACTTTGAACTTTGAACTTTTTATGGTATGTGTCTTGTATATAATGAAATTTCCGCCTTATAAGGCCTTTCCCCTTCTTTTAAAGCACGGTTCAAATCATCCAGCATTTTTGTTCTTCTGCTTTTACTATTGGCTTTCACTTCAACGCTGTAAAGTGCACTGGCGATTTCTTCGCCGTTGGCATCCCAGACCTTTGCCATTAAGTCAATTTCTTGATCTTTTTTTCCGATATTGGCAAGAGTATATTCCAGCTCTATGAATTGGGTTCCAAAATTGCTGATGACAATATCGCTAAGTTGTATTTTAGAAGCGTTTTTTTGTGTCCCATAGCGCTGAACTAAGATACCAATAACTATTCCCAAAATAACCAGAATTATGGCAATTTGTTTCAATTTATAGCGTTTAGGGTATTCTAAGCGATCTACGGTTATGCGCATAATATTCTTCCTAATAAATAAATTGCCAGGCAGAATACAGAGTATTTTGCCAGTCATCACTGTGACTCGTTTCCAAGCCAAGCAAAAAGCGGTGATGAGCAAAAATAGTGATAAGGACATTACTTTTCAAAGTAAGGGTTTCCGTTTTTGTCCCTTCAAACCAATGTGCGGTTCCATTATCCATTGCTTCGGCAGTAGGAAAAACATCATGATAATTTTGGCTAAAATCACTCCCAAAACTTCCCTGTTTACAATAAGATATGCCTCCCTGCCAAAGCAGCATAGTTTGATAGGGCAAACTTAGCAGACAGGATAAATCTACCAGATTAGAACCCTTTGGATAACCCAGAGTTCTACCATCAGTGGAAAACATTGTATGATTCAAATAATGAGTATAAGTAAAAGGTCGGACGGCTGAAAGTTCCGTTGTTATTTCTGCCGAAGAGCTTTTAGGCAAAGCAAAGGGAGTTGTCCAACGCATTCCTCCCTGCAAAGCATATTTATTGCCCCACCAGTCACTGAACATTTTGCTAAAGCTAAATTCATCCACCAGCGCCTGAGCATAAAGAAAAAGTGGCTGCACCGGACGATATGAACCGCCGGCAAAAATCATTACATTATCTCTATCCCAAAGGTTATGTTCAATTGCTCTCCAAAAAGCGACGGGTAAAAAGTAACTAATTTCCGGAGAACGATTTCCGTAGATTATTTCTTCGCCCAGAAATAAATTTAAACCAGAACAGGGATGAATACCCAATTGATGCAAAGCCAGATATTTAGCGGGATAATTTTTGCTATTGTAAAAGTGATCGTTATAAATGTTGTAAGTGCTATCTGCCATTAAAGATGCGTGCATAAAAGAGACACTGAATATGCCAGACCTGCCTTCTGCCATAAAATAGCCATAATCATTTACTTCATCATTTAGATTTATACTGCCGCTGATAGAATTCCCCACGGGAAATTTTCCGCGTCCTAAAGCCAGAGTTAAATTATTGGCATTGTAACTGATATCCCCACTCAGATTATCTATGTTCAGTTGATCGTCATTTGGATTGGAATAACCATCTACGAGCCAGGAATTTATCGCTTCCTGTTGATTGCCCAAAAAAATACCGTTCCACCAGTTAGTGTTCATTTCCCAGTGTTTACCATATTTCGATTTGAGCACTAAACCACCGTAAAGAAAGCTGTAACTTTCCTCTTTTTTGACGGGTTCCAAACCTGCCGTAAAATTCAATTCAGCGTTCAATTTAGCATCAGGACTTTGATAGCTAAGCAGAGAATGTTTTTTATTTTGGCAGCGAAAAAGATCAACTGCAGCATCGCCAACTTGCGTCAGTGGGATAAAAGGTAAAGATAATCCAGCTCCATAAATATGAATGCTATCTTCTTCAGCGGAAAGAGGAAGGTTTAGTAAACTTGGTTTTAGGCCATTTTGAATTTCCGGATTAAAAGCCGAATCTGGGATATAGCGGATAGCCGAGAGCATCGAAAAAGATAGCAAAAGAGCTATTAAACAAACTCTGGCAGAGGTCATTTAATCGTAATTTCCTTGATGACATAGTTTTACCAGTCGTTCCACTTCTTCTTCCGGCAGTTTAAGTTCTTTGGCAATTTGTCTATTGGTCCATCCATTTTCCAATAATTTGCTAACCATCCGGCAGAGAGTATCGGTATCAAGGTTTGTATTTGTGGCTTTGATTTCGGATAGAAGTGTGGCTGAGGGCTTGAATTTCTTTTTGGAGCCGTGCAGAAAAATGAAAATAATGCACAAAAGCAGAACCAGTAAAACTATAAATACGATCAGCAGAGGATTTTGATCCAGAAAGGATTCCTTCGTTTCTTCCTGTTCCGAGGGAAGCGAAGATTTTTGTGAACCTTCTGGCATCGGAGGATTTGCAATAAGAGTTTCGGGCATAGGCATTTTTATTATTTCTTCCGTTGCAGGGGGTTCCTGAATGGGTTGGGTGGGCTCAATGGGTCTGGGCTCTTCTTTCTGCATGATTTTTTCTGGGGTAGAGGGCTTTTCTGGCGGAGGAGTAGCTGGTATTTTCTGTCCGTTTAAACGAGCCAAAAGATCCTGTCCAGCAGAATAATAAGCTGAATTTTTAGGAATTTTGGTCACAATTCCTTTCGCTCTATTGCTGCCTCTTTGTTCCAATAGCAATGCCCATTTATACAATATTTCACCATCGCTGGGATAGTCATTGTTGAGTTCGCCATAAATCTTATCGGCACTGTTTAATTTACCACAGGAAGTATAAAAATCAGCAATGTCCAATTTTTGCTGACGATTGGGTTTGGCGACTATTATATCCAAAACCAAACGCAAGGGCTCTTCCAAAACCATTTTTTCCAAACGGTAGGCAGGCGAAATGGCAATCCGCAGACGATTGTTTTTCTGCTCAATGCTTCGGACGATATTTCCACCTTCATAGCTGATGTTTACCCGGGAAGCGTTTTCATTATCTATCGTCACTTCCACATAGTTACTGCCGGACACTACATCATAATTACCAGAACCCTTAAAACCAGTAACGATTCTGGTTACCCCCGAGCCATAATTTTCCATATCAACAAAGGAAAAATCTATAGCTGCACAAAGGGAAGCTATCAGTAGGATAAATGTAAATAAAATTTTAGCTTTCATTTACCAGTCTCCTTCTATTATTTTTCTAATCCTGGCTGGCTAAATTATTTTCACGGGAACTGTTATTTAACCATAATCCATACGAAAAACCGCTATGCCGAAGATCTCGTTTAATTCCCTATCTGCATAATCTATAATGTCTTATAATATTTTTCATCCTTCTTCGGATAGCACTTTTAGATTAAACCAAATCCCAATATACCACTATTTTTATCCGCTTTAATATTGGCAAGCAATTTTTAACTAAAATAGTGCAAACAAAACCAAATAAAGAAAAATGGAAGGTCAGCATAGCTTTATTTTTACCTGCTAAAATGCTTTTCTGCCAAACTGTTCAGGCAGGCATAAAGAATGCCTGAAAAAGCGAAACTGTGCTATTTCTTGCCTATAAGCCAAGGCGGGGTTAGGGTGATGCTGAGAGGGAAAATGCCGAGTAGCCGCACCGTATCTCTACCATAGCTTGTAAGCAAGAATTAGGAGAATAATTATGGTAAAATCTTTATTGCGTTTTAGGTTTTTAAATGCCTGTTTTGAGCAGGATTAGGGGGAGAGAGGGGATTTTCTAAAGCTAAAGAAAACTGCTAAAACATTTAATTCCTTGGCTTTCTGCCCTAAGCTCATTAGTATTGGGTGCATATTGCAAGACAAATAAAAAGGCACTGTTTTCTCTTTTCACTTGACGCAAAAGCCGTTCTCGGACAAGTAGCAAAGCTATGGATAATTATTTTCTGATTAAGTCATTTTTGTCTAAACAGCGTTTAGGGCAGACCTGTGGAATTGGGGTGGATTATATTTTGTCACTTGCCACTCATAAACCTTGGGTTCATTTTTATCCTCCGGCTTTAATGTTGGAGCCGACCAATATTTGTAATTTACGCTGTCCGTTGTGTTTAACTGGGAATGGAACATTGCAGCGTCCCAAAGGAATGATGTCTTTGGCGCTGTTTAAAAAAATTTGCCGGGAAGTTCAGAATAAAACTGGAATGCTTATTTTGTGGAATCAAGGCGAGCCCTTTTTAAATCCTGATTTTTATGAAATGCTACAGATTGCCTCCAAACATCAATTTTATACGATGACATCCACTAATGCCAGTTTGGAACTGGATATTGAAGGCATAGTAAAAAGCGGACTGAATAAAATTATTATCTCTATGGATGGCATAACGGAAGAAACATATAATAACTATCGCGTAAAGGGAGATTTTGAGCTTGTCCTGAAAAATATGCAGGCATTGGTTCGCTGTAAAGAAAAATTACAGAGTAAAACACCCTATCTTGTTTGGCAATTTATCATTATGAAACACAATGAAAATGAGATTGAGAAAGTGAAACGCCTGGCAAAAGAATTTAAAGTGGATAAACTGGAATTTAAAACTGCCCAAATATACAGTGAGGAAGACCTCGCCTATCTGCCCAATAACTCGAAATATAGTCGCTATCAGAAAAACGGAGATAATTTCATCCTGAAAACTAAGCTGAAAAATCGCTGCCGGCGATTATGGACTCAACCGGTCATAAATTGGGACGGCGAAATGAATATCTGCTGCTACGATAAAAATGGAACTATCCAAATTGGCAATTTGGAAGAGCACAGTTTTTCGGAATTGTGGTTTGGAAAGGCAATGCAAAATATGCGTAAAGCGATATTGACAGAGCGTTCCGCTTTCGAGATATGCAGAAACTGCGGAGAAGGCATAGTGCAAAAAATCAGATAAGAAATATTATGCTCCAACTACACCAAAGAAGGAAAAATAGATTATCCAAAGATATGAGAAAGAAAGTAAAAAGAAATAAGCTGAGCCGCAACAGAATAAAAAAGATAATCAGCGCCCTGCTGATCCTTTTTCTGTTGCTGATATTGGTCTATAATCCAATTTCCTTGCGCTTGATGACTATTGGCGTTGCAGTTTATTATGGCATAAACCCAGTGATTTTCTATCGTCTGATAAAAACGGAAAGTTCTTTTCGGAGTTTTGCCATTTCCGATGCCCAAGCCATTGGTTTGGGTCAAATAAAAGAATCCACCGCTTTTTACATTCACAAAGAGCATAAAAAGGGCTATTTATTTTTGCCGCTCTACAATCTAAAACTGGCAGCCAAGTATCTGGTGTATCTAAAAGATAGATATAATGGAAATTGGAGTTTAACTTTGGCTGCCTACAATTGGGGTGAAAGTAATGTTAATCGTCGGATTAGAAAGATAAAAATTGAAGAAAACAAGGACTATCGTGAATATTTTAGCGATATCCCAGAGACCTATCGGTATATCAGCAAAATTCTCTATACCAAAAATAAAGCTTGACGAGAAAAGTGCTTACTAAAATCATACGATATAATTCATTTTAGGAGTGATTTATGCTAAGTAATCAAAACGGAATCTCGTTTTATACTGTCTTAAGTATAATCCTATTCATTGCCTTAGTGTTTATCTTGGCGGTGCCAAATTTCTTTAATCTGGATAAGGAAAAGAATCTGGAAGATTGTGTAAACAATATGAAACAGATATGGGTAGCAACTACGGACTATATGCGTGATACAAATAAGGATTTTAGCGGTGACATTTCTTTATTGACAAAAACATATAAAGTGCAAGACCCCAAACACACTTACCTTTCTTCCAATTTATACTGCCCGGAAACAAGTCGGCAGAAAAAAGAATACATTGTTTACGGAAAGTATGTGGCTGAACAAATCGGCACTGAAATAAAACATAACTATGGCGTAATTATTTACTGTCCCAATCTGACTCAATTTCCCAAACATATCATTCCCAAAGCATTTTATGAAAATATGGATCCTACTCAGCTGCAGAATTATATGATTGAAGACATTGATTACATTGATTCCGAGACAGGCCTGAACGGTGCTAAAAAAGTTGAATTGATAAATAAATACATTGATATCTGGAAGACCGATCCGGATGCTTTTGCGAAAAGAAAAGCTAATACCACGGCTCTGAAAGCTATGCTCTTTCCGGATAAATTTGGCGGAACGCAGTAAGTATTTAGGCCAACGCATTGTTATCCAAAATTCAAACAGCATCGTTGCTATGGATGTTGTTTGAATTGCTTTTTGCAGCTAAAAAAAATAATCACAAAATAAGAAGTGCCCAATGCTCTATAAAGAATTTCTTGATCATATCTACAAACGCTATTCCGGTAATGTAAAACTGGAATTAAATCGGATGACGGGTCTGCTTACCGATATGGGTAACCCGCAGCGTAAACTAAACGGTTTTCACATTGGTGGAACTAATGGTAAAGGAAGTGTATCTGCAACTTTGGAAGCGCTTTGTATGGCAAGTGGACTAAAAACTGCACTGAATACTTCTCCCCATCTTGTTAATTATAGTGAACGCTTTCGGATTAATGGTTTTGAACTGCCTTTTACCACTATTTTAAATACTTTTCGGAGCTATGAAACCCTGTTCAAAAAATGGGATGCCTCTTTCTTTGAAATAACTACGGCTCTTGCCTTTGCAATGTTTAGTAGCCAAGAAGTTGATGTAGCCGTTATAGAAGTAGGTTTGGGAGGACGCTTGGATGCCACGAATCTGTTTACTCCCGATGTTTCGGTTATCACTAATGTTGGTTTGGATCATATAAAGACCTTGGGTGGAACCTTGGAAATTATTGCGGCGGAAAAAGCCGGAATCATCAAAAAAGGGATACCTTTGGTGATAGGTGATATGGAAACATCTCCTCGCGCTATAGTTGAGGGAGTGGCAATGGCAAAACAAGTGCCTGTTTTTCGGTTTGCTCGCGATTGGGACATAGAAATACTTTCAGATTCTCTTGCTGGAATATGCTTTAACTATAGTTTTGGCAAATATGAATTCCCAAGTTTGGAAGCCAATTTGATGGGAGAACATCAAGCAGTTAATGTCGGAACGGCTTTAACCGCTTTCCTGTTATATTTGGAAAAGAAAAACATACCTGTTTCGGAAGAAAATATCCGCACCGCTTTGAAACAAATTAACTGGAAGGGCAGATTGCAAATTTTATCCCAAAAGCCATTAGTAATAACGGATGGAGCTCACAATGTGCACGGAGTGAATGCACTCTTACGAACTTTGGATAAGGTGTTTCCGGGGCGGAAAGTGAAATTTCTCATTGCCATCTTAAGAGATAAAGATTATCCTGATATGATTTCGCTCTTCTGTAGCAAAGCTGAATTTATCTATGTTACGAAAAATCAATCGGAACGTGCTGCCAGTATTGAAGAACAAGTGGAAGAAATAAAAAAACACAATGTTCCCTATAAAACTGCTCCAACTGTTGCCGAAGCATATAATTTGGCTTTACAGGAATGTTCATCGGACGATGTTTTAATTGCCTGCGGTTCTTTATATACGGTGGGAGAACTTCTTGCCATACCAATGGATTGATGCATAAAGAAATTGAGAAATACCTTGCCGATCTGTTGCCGGAATTACAAAAAGCTGGAATTGCCATTGATGAACAGCAAGAAATTGATTATGGAGTTCAAATAAGGGTTTCCCGCCATCATTATAAAAGTATCCTAAACATATACTATTCACAAAAAAAGGGAATTTCAACCGTTCCCATGGGACTGAATAATCCGCTGAAAAAATTGCTATCGGACTTGTGTTTCCTTCAGGAAGAATTGGATTTAAAAATGCCTCCGATCCATAATTGGAATGCCTGGATCGGTAGTGATGAATGTGGTAAAGGTGATTATTTTGGACCCCTGATTGTGTGTGCCTTTGCCTTTGAAAGAAAGCAGGAAAAGGAATTTAAAAATATTGGCGTGATGGATAGCAAAAAGCTAAAGACCGATGATATCTATAGAATTGCCAAATACCTCTATAAGAATTATGCCAACTGCATCAATTGCATAGTTTTGAAGCCGGAAAAATATAATGAACTGATTGCCAAATTCAAACAACAGGGTAAATCGTTGAATGATTTGCTTGCCTGGCTTCATTCTACGGCTATTATGGACTTGCAAAAAAAACATCCGGAAAGCGAAGGTGCGCTGGTGGATCAATTCAGCAATGCTCAAAAAGTGTGGAGAGCCCTAAAAGAAAAAAAGTTTCCTCTTCCTTGTATAGAAAGAACCGGTGCGGAAGTTGATTTTGCGGTGGCGGCTGCCTCGATAATCGCTCGGTATCAATTTTTGGAAAGTTTTGCTGCAATGCGTGAATTCTATCAGCTAAATTTTCCCCAAGGTTCACAGAGGATAGTGATTAAATTTGCTCAGGATTTTATTCACCAATATGGGGAAAAACGCTTGGGCGAAGTTGCCAAACTGCATTTTAAAACCACCAACCAGATATCCACAAGCTAATAAATATTTCCTCATAGTTCTAAAGTCCCATTATTCAATTTGTTGCCTAACCTATTGTAGTATTGGTATGTCCATAAACTCTGCTAATTCTGGTAATACGATCTTCTGCCATATTGATAATGAAAGAAGTTCTGCTTGAAAAAGTGCTGCTTGAAGAAAGATGTGGGTCTCGCTATCAACTAAGTTATTTAACTGCGCAGTAGTGATACTTGAAGAAGTTATGATGTTATAACCAGTATGGAATAACAAGTTCCGTTAGAATAGCATAATAACTTAGTATAAAATAACAAGTTCCGTTAGGACAGCGTAATAACTTATTATATAATAACAAGTTCCGTTAGAATAGCGTAATAACTTAATATAAAATAACAAGTTCCGTTATGACGGCGTAATAACTTAGTATAAAATAACAAGTTCCGTTATGACAGCGTAATAACTTAGTATAAAATAACAAGTTCCGTTAGGAACGATACATACTAACGACGGGTTTTTAACCCGGCGAAAATAGTAACAGATAAAATTAGTCCCAGCGGGACGACAGATTTAGGCGACGGGTTTTAACCCGGCGCATAAATAAAGGAGGGTTGACGTCCTCGTCAACCACAACAAACAAACTATCAAATTTTCGTAGAATAAAGCGAAAACTATATAATTCGGCTGCCAGAGGAACAACAATCTGCCGTTTTTCCGGAAAATATACTCGCTCACAGATTGCACAGATTGCACAGATTGAAATTTAGAAACAAGGATTGCAGGACTGAAATGATTCCTAATTAACCCAACTTTACCATTTTGCTGTTTTTTTCATCTGTAAAAATCCATTTTAGGAGGATAAAGCAAATGTGCTAAATTGCATAACTGCTTAAATAGCAATGTGAAAGAAATATGCTGCCACTTGTG
>JBDKSF010000050.1 GCA_039680785.1 Candidatus Cloacimonas sp. | reverse complement strand
ACTGGAATTATTCCTTTGGTTAGTGGCACGATGATTGTTATGTGGATTGGAGAGCAGATTACTGAGCACGGAATTGGTAACGGGATTTCACTTATCATTTTTGCCGGTATCATTGCCAGATATCCGGAAGGTTTTGTAAGAATGTTTCAAAAAATATCGGTTGACCCAAGCTACACTTGGAAGGCAATTTTAGCTATTTTACTGATGGTAGCAGTTACAGCCGCAGTTATTTTTGTAACCGAAGCAGTGCGTAAAATTCCTGTTCAGTATGCCAAACGCATTGTGGGAAGAAAAGTTTACGGAGGTCAGAGTACCTATATACCTTTGCGGGTAAATACTGCCGGTGTTATTCCCATCATTTTTGCTCAGAGCGTTTTAATGTTCCCGGCAACCATTGCTGCTCTCATTGGAGGCAAAAGCACTTTCTGGACTACTTTACAGCGTTGGTTATCACCTGGAGCTGTTCTTTACACTGTTTTATATGTCGGACTCATCGTTTTCTTTGCTTATTTCTTTACGGCAATTGTGCTCAATCCTACTGAAATGGCAGAAAATATGATTAAATATGGCGGACACATTCCAGGTAAGAAGCCCGGTAAGAAAACCGCTGATTATATCAACAGCGTTTTAGTGCGTATTACTTTACCAGGAGCAATTTTCTTCGCTTTTATCGCTTTACTGCCTGAAATTATGAGTCAGCAGTTGGACCTTCCTTTTTATTTTGGCGGAACAGGTCTGTTGATCGTCGTGGGAGTTGCATTGGATACTTTACAGCAAATAGAATCTCATCTGGTAATGCGTCATTACGATGGCTTTATGAAAAAAGGCAAATTAAGGGGCAGGTCCATCTAAGATGATTTATATTAAGTCCCCCTGGGAATTGGAGATAATCCGAAAAAGTTGTCAGATCGTGGCTGGTTTATTGGATGCTTTGGAAGAACTGATAAAACCAGGAATCAGCACTTTGGAATTGGATAAATTTGCCGAAGAATACATTCTCAGCAGAGGTGGCGAACCCTCTTTCAAAGGATATAGGATAGAAGGTCTGAGTCCATTTCCCGCCTCTATTTGTACTTCCATTAATGAGCAAATAGTCCACGGCATTCCTTCCAACAAAGCAATATTGAAAGAAGGCGATATTATCGGCATTGACGCCGGTGTTTATTATGATGGTTATCATGGAGATTCAGCCAGAACCTATAAAGTTGGCAACATATCTGCCGAAGCGGAAAAGCTCTTGCAAGTAACTAAAGAGTCACTTCTAAAAGGAATCAGCGCTGCCATTACCGGCAACCGAGTTGGTGACATTTCCCACGCAATTGGTTCCTTTGTAACTTCCAAGGGGTTTTATGTTGCTGATGATCTCACTGGACACGGTATTGGCGCAGATTTACATGAAGACCCTATGATTCCCAATATAGGTAAAGCGGGAAGAGGTCCCCGCCTTTATGCAGGTATGACCATTGCAATCGAGCCAATGGTTAATATCGGTACTAATAGTGTATCAGAGAACGGATGGGAGTTCAAAACGGCGGATAATAGTTTATCTGCTCATTTTGAACACACTATTCTGATTACCGAAGGCGAACCTGAAATTCTAACAATTACCGGATGAGGAAATATTCAGTATGAGCAAGGCAGGTGTTATAGAAGTGGAAGGGATTGTAACCGAAGCACTTCCCAATACAACTTTTCGCGTTACTTTGGAGAATGGCCATGAAATATTAGCTCATTCTTCCGGAAAAATGCGAATGAACTATATCAGAATTCTACCGGGAGATAAAGTTAAAGTGGAACTTTCTCCCTACGATCTTACAAAGGGTAGAATAACCTACCGCTATAAATAAAAAATAAATGATTGCAAACAGCCCTTTGGCTAAAGCAAGGAGAAAATAATGAAAGTGAAAGCTTCCGTTAAGAAAATCTGCAAGGATTGCAGAATTATTAAACGCAACGGTATTATCCGTGTTATATGCAGTTCAAACCCCAAACACAAACAAAGACAGGGTTAAGGAGGATAAATTTGGCACATATAGCAGGTATCGAACTTCCGAGAAATAAACGCTTGTTTATCGGACTTACTTATATTTATGGTATAGGACTGTCCAGCGCAAAAGAAATATGCCAAAAAGCAAATATAGACGAAATGAAAAAAGTGGCTGACCTTACTATTGAAGAGGAAAAAATCCTCCGCGATATCATTCAGAATGAATATACAGTAGAAGGTTCGCTCCGAACTCAAGTTGCTATGAATATCAAACGTCTAATGGAAATTGGCTGCTATCGCGGCTTGCGTCATAAACGCGGACTTCCTGTTCGCGGGCAAAGAACTCATACAAATGCCAGAACCAGAAAAGGACCTCGTGGCAATTCAATCAAGAAGAAATAGGAGAAAATATGGCTACAAAATCCAGAACTAAGAAAAAAAGAGTCCGCCTGGCTTTCGACGAAGGTCTGTTCTTTGTCCATTCCAGTTTTAATAATACCATTATTACCTTAACCGATCGGGCTGGTAATGTGCTTGCTTGGTCCAGCGGAGGAAAAGTTGGCAACAAGGGATCTCGTAAAAGTACTCCTTTTGCAGCTCAAGTTGCTGCCACAGAAGTAGCTAAAGCCGGACTGGATATGGGAATTCAGAAAGTTGGCGTGATTGTTAAAGGTCCCGGTGGAGGAAGAGAATCCGCCATCAGAGCCGTAAATGCTTCAGGAATGAAGGTAACGATGATTAAAGATGCAACTCCAATTCCCCATAATGGCTGTCGTCCACCTAAAACCAGAAGGATATAAGGAGCATAAAAATGGCGAGATATACAGGACCAAAAGCAAAAATTTGTCGCAAATTCGGTGAAAATATATATGGAAATGCCAAGTATGATAAAATCCTCGGCAAACGCAAATTCCCTGCCGGACAGCATGGAAAAAATATGCGTCGTAAACCTTCCGATTACAATTTACATCTGCGGGAAAAACAAAAACTCCGCAATACCTATTGTCTCTTGGAAAGACAATTCAGCAACTACTTTAAGAAGGCAGCCAAGGCATCTGGAATTACAGGTGATAATTTAATGCTGCTCTTGGAAAGACGCTTGGATAATGTCGTTTACAGAATGGGTTTTGCCGTAACGAGAATGCAGGCAAGACAGTTCATCAATCATGGTCATTTCCAGGTTAATGGCAAAAAAGTAGATATCCCTTCCTACCTTGTTAAAGCAGGAGACATAATTGAAGTCCGTCCCCAAAGCAAAGGAATGAAACTGCTTTTGGAAGCTATGGATAGAACAGAACTCACTTCGCCATATTCTTGGCTTAGTATAGATAAAGAAAATTTCCGCGGTCAATTTAATGCAATTCCCGCAATTAGTGAGATTCCCGTCACTTGTGACCTGCGTCTCGTAGTTGAATTTTACTCCAAATAATGCGTTACCACCTTAAGGAGCAGCTATGATGTATCTTGAACCTTTACAAATGCCGGAAGCGGTTGATTATGACAAATCTACATATTCACGCAATTACGGCAAGTTTGAAATCGGTCCCCTTGAACCGGGTTTCGGAACCACACTGGGAAATACTTTACGACGAATTTTGTTATCTTCCGTTCAGGGAGCGGCAGTTCGGTTCGTGAGGATAGAGGGTTTGCACCATGAATTTTGTCCTATCCCGGGAACCAATTCCGATTATATAGATTTAATCCTCAGGATTAAGCAGCTCGTTATCCAATCCAGCACCATAGAAGAAGTTCCTATTGTTCTTGAGCACAAAGGAAAAGGTGTTATAACTGCCTCAATGATTAAAGAAACACCTTCTGTGAAAATTATCAATAAAGACCTTTATCTGCTGGAAGTAGTGGAAGATATTGATTTTCGTCTGGAAATGATTGTGGGCATCGGTCGCGGTTATGTTTCAGCAGACAGGCAAAATCCCGAAGGCAAAGCAGTTGGCTTTATTCCTATCGATTCCATTTATTCACCTGTTCTGAAAGTAAATTTCAGCGTCACTCATCAAAGAGTGAAAGAAAGAATGAATTATGATCGCCTCATTATGGAAATTTTTTCCAACGGCGCCATTGAGCCATCCATTGCTCTGTTTCTTTCTGCCAAAATCCTAAAAGATATGGCTGCCAAAATTTCCTTGTTTGAGACCGAACCTCAATATATTCGCGATGTAGAATTAGACCCCGATTTGGAAGAAAAAGAACGCATTCTAAATACCAGCGTGCGCGAAATTGAACTTAGCGTTCGCGCTGCAAATTGTTTATCTCAGGCACATATCGATACTATTGGTGATTTGGTTTCCAAATCCGAAGCCGAAATGCTAAAATTCCGTAACTTCGGTAAAAAATCCCTCGAAGAAATCATCCAAAAACTCAAAAAGTATGATTTACAGCTCGGAATGGATGTGGATAGTATCTATCGCAAAATCAAAGAAGCAAGGAGCAGAGGCGTTCTTCCTCCCGAAGAAAAAGAAGCTCCCGCTCTGGAAATCAAACCCAAAACCAAACCTAAAACCAAACAAGTAACTGAAAAAGAAACACCTAAAGAAAAGAAATCTGTGGAAACCGTTACCGTTACACCTCCTCGTAAACCGGTTCCCAGCCCCAAAAAGAAGGATAAAAAATGAGACATAGAGTTGAAGGTAGAAAATTCGGACGGGAAATGGATGCCCGCCGTTTGATGATGAATAACCTGGTTAAATCAATGATAGAACACGGTCAATTGACAACCACCCTCCCCAAAGCCAAAGAAATGCGACGCTATGTAGAACGCGTTATCACTTACGGAAAAAATGATACCGTCCATTCCAGACGACTGGCTTACAGCGTTTTGGGAAATAGAACTTTAGTGAAAAAACTATTTACTGAAATTGCACCCGCCTTTGAAGGCAGAAACGGTGGCTATACCAGAGTTCTCAAAGCCGGATTTCGAAAGGGGGATAATGCTCCGATGGCTGTTATTCAGTTCGTGGAAGAATCCACCATCAAACCCAAAAAGAACGCCATCAAAGCCAAAGACCTAAATAAATAATTGTTCTGCCATAGATTACCTAAGTTTTAAGGATTATTAGCTAACCTAAATGGCTTAGATAGTATTAGTTAAGAACTTAATACTGCTTTAAACGATTGCCGCTTAGTTAACTTAAATGGCTTAGATAGTATTAGTTAAGAGTTTAGTAGTGCTTTAAACGATTGCCGAATTCTGATTTCCAAAAGCTAACTGCTTATAAAAAATCGGATTTCGGCAATCTTCCTTAGACGCTTCCCTAACACCACTCCTCCTCTTCAGCAAGAGCCGCTAAAAGCGCAGTTGTTGAAAAAGCCCCCCAGGGCGACACAATCATAGCGATGGTGGCGTAAATAATCTTATCGGTTGTGGGCTGTCGGCTTTAAGTCAAAATCGGCCTATTCTATGGGATATTATTGACCTTATTCAAAGAAAAGGGAAAAGAAGGAAATTATATGTCCGATCACAAGCAAAACCGATTTTAACTCAAAGACCGACACGATCATAGCGATGGTGGCGTAAGCCCCTCGAAAAAAACAGATTAAGACATAAGTTCCGTTAGGAACGACAGATACTAACGACGGGTTTTAACCCGGCGCAAATAGAAACAAATAAAATTAGTCCCAGCGGGACGACAGATTTAAGCGACGGGTTTTAACCCGGCGTATAAATAAAGGAAGGTTGACCTCCTGGTCAACCCACAACAAACAATCTATCAAGCTGTTATCAAATAAGGCGGAAGCAGTATAACTTGGTTGTAAGGGGAACTACAGTATCTCGTTCCTCCTGTATATATTGCACAGATTTACTTATTAACTACCACCAAAATAACTTTGAACCAAGAACTCCCGCACTCTGAACTCCCGCACCTTTTATTTCCCGGCTGCGATGGAAATCATTTTCCCCGGAACAACAATCACTTTCTTGATATTAAGTCCTTCCAGATAACGCTTAACATTTTCATTTTCCAATGCTTTAGCTTGCAATTCGTCTTGGTTGATTTCTGCTGAAACTTCCAGTTTTCCTCTAATTTTGCCGTTAACTTGAATAACATAGGTAACAATGTTCCGAGTTAAATATTGTTCTTCATATTCTGGCAAACCGCAATCATTCAGCATATTTTCATTTCCCAATTCTTGCCAAAGCTCTTCTGCAATATGAGGCGCAAAGGGATAAAGCATTTTAGGCAAAGTTATACAGGCAAAAGCATAAATCTGTTGTTCCGCGGTATTCAATTTTTCTGGTTCTTTAATTTTCACGATCGCATTCAAAAATTCCATACAAGTGGCAATGGCAGTGTTGAATTGCAAACGCTGCAAACAATCCTCTTTCCATCTATAAATGGCATAATGGGTTTCATAACGAAGCTCTTTTATTGCTTCAGAGATAT
>JBDKSF010000049.1 GCA_039680785.1 Candidatus Cloacimonas sp. | reverse complement strand
ATTTTTCGCCAACCGATTATTGTCAGGATTGGGATTATTTTCATCAAGGTCTTCTCTAATTTCGCTTAAAAACCTTTGCACCAAAGCATTTTGAGCTTGAACTACCTGAGCTATGGCAGGACGCAATTCGGGGTAAAAATTTTTATCCTGAGCAATCGGACCACTTATGATAAGCGGAGTTCTTGCCTCATCAATCAGAATGCTATCCACTTCATCCACAATAGCATAGTAAAAATCACGCTGAACCAACTGATTTGACGAAACAGCCATATTATCACGCAAATAATCAAAACCAAATTCACTGTTCATTCCGTAAGTTACATCACAATTGTATGCCTCTTTACGACTGTCAAAATCCATGCCTGTAGTAATACAACCAACCGTAAGACCGTGAAAATTAAAAATGGGACTCATCCACTCTGCGTCACGACTTGCCAAATAATCATTAACCGTAACCAGATGCACTCCGCGTCCAACTAACGCATTTAAAAACAAAGGCATAGTGGCAACGAGGGTTTTTCCTTCACCAGTAGCCATTTCAGCAATTTTTCCATCGTGTAAAGCCATTGCTCCAATCAGCTGCACATCAAAGGGAACCATATTCCATTCTACGGAATGACCGCGCACATCAAAATTTTTGCCTACCATCCGCCGACAAGTATCTTTCAAAATAGCAAAAACTTCCGGAAGGTAATCATCCAAAGTGCTCTTCGTTAAATGTTTAAGTTCTTTTTTTGTGGCGTCTATATTATTATCCAGATGATTGCGTTCACTATCCTCTTTTGCTTCCCGATATTCTTTTTCCTGTGCCAACAATTCATTCTGCAAAGGGGCAAGCTTAGCGGCAATTTCTTGTTTAATTTCCGTAACTCGATTGGTCAGCTGCTCATCATCATACTGTTCCAAATTCGCATAGATTTCATTTATTTCTTTTACGATGGGTTCGTAACGCTTGAGGTCCTGACTGTTTTTATCGCCAAAGATTTTTTTTAATACTTTCTCTAACATTTTGTATCCTTCTCTGTTTATGGCAGATAACTTTGCCATTTAAGGACTTATGAAATAATTCCTTTTTTTGTCAGTTAAATTGAGAGGTGGAATTGTGTCAAATAAAAA
Organism: Candidatus Cloacimonas sp.; assembly: GCA_039680785.1. Lineage (NCBI taxonomy): Bacteria > Pseudomonadati > Candidatus Cloacimonadota > Cloacimonadia (SeqCode) > Cloacimonadales (SeqCode) > Cloacimonadaceae (SeqCode) > Cloacimonas (SeqCode) > Cloacimonas sp. (SeqCode). The sequence goes on along the minus strand of JBDKSF010000049.1, from coordinate 522 downwards.
AGGAAAATGCCCTCTTGATCCGTGCCTGCACTACTTTCTTATAACGCAGTAACAATTCTGTAACGCTTTAGTAACGAGATAACGGCAGTGTTACGGAAGTGTTACTTCAGCGTAAGATAAGCTTATATGTTCCAAGTTGTTAGGCGAGGGGGTCAAAGCAGGGTTCCGTTACCTTGGGTAAACCTGTTTTTCGCCAAAAGTGTAGGCGGAGGACATCGTTCCTTTGTAGGGGAAATAAGGGTGGAGCTACGGCGAGCTCCGGCTACCCGGTAGGGAAAAAAAGAGCGGAGCTACAGCGAGCTCCGGCTACCCGGTAAGAAAAAAAAGAGCGGAGCTACGGCGAGCTCCGGCTACCCGGAACACCAAAGAGGGAGCAAAACACAACAAAATAATCCTTATAATCCTGAAATCCTTGTATTTAAAAATAATCCTTTACCTTTAGCTTTACCATAATTGCAAAATGGATAAAGCAGTTTCAAACTGCTGGATATAGTTATCTTGCGGGTTCAGTTCAATGATCAC
>JBDKSF010000048.1 GCA_039680785.1 Candidatus Cloacimonas sp. | reverse complement strand
CCATTCCTTCATTTGGCTGCACCGATTCCAATGAATTTTGGCTTAATTCATTCAATTTTTCTTCATTCACCAATAGGTTTGGTTTGATAAATTGTTCCGCAAATTCCAAAACGAATGTTTTGGCTTCTGGATATTTTTTAGCAAGCTCTTCTTTAGCCAAAGATAGGGAGAGGAATGTATGAATATTGGTTTTTTTCAATTTTCCATTTTGGTTTATAAAGATACTATCTGCCGGAAAGGATTCGTATATGCCTTGTTTATATAAAGTTCCAATATCTTTCCGCAATGATTCGTAAACCTTATCTCTAATGGAAGAATGCATCACAAAACCAATGCCTTCGTAAGAAAAATTATATCCATTTCGTTTCAGATCGGAAACAACATTATGTAGATCTAAAGTTGGATCTTGTGAACAGATAATGCTATAGATACTATCCAAAGCACTAATTGCCTCAAACATAGGTTCATCAGATAATTCGTATGGTTTATTTATTCCGGAAATTACCTGTTCTTTTTCTATGGCAAGTTCTTGGGAAGATTTCAAAACTGGAAAATCAAAAGGAGCTATAATTTCCACCTCGGAAACCTGACCTTCCTTCAAATTATATTCCGGGTAATTTACCCTGCCAACGGCAATAATCTGATAAATACTAACGATAATTACAGCCGTTATCAAACTGTAAAGTAGATACTTTGTGCTCATAATATTATTCTTTTTCAGAAGGTCATTGTCTGTCAAGTGCCATTTTTGCATAGGGCAAGATTAAAAAAGAGTGTCTAAGGTATGAACTAACAGACATAATTATATATATGCGAATGAGATGATTATAACCATATAAATCAAACACTGATACTAATTATACTATCATATTAGTAATCAAGCAGATACACAATGTAACTCTTACTTCGAGTTGGAACCGAAATATTTAGTTATGGCTTCCATATTGGATGGAATATCAATATGCCTGGGGCATTTAGCAAGACATTCTCCGCAAGCAATGCATTTATCTGCTCTGCTTTCTTCCGGAATGAACATCTCATATTCTCTTTTATGGCGTGCTTTATCACTAAACATAACTGCATCGTTATAGATTCCAAAAATATCCGGAATCGCGATTTTTTGGGGGCAAGGTAAACAGTATCTGCATTCGGAGCACATAACAGGTATGCGAGCTAAAAATTCTTTTCTTACGGATTGATATATTGCTAATGTTTTATCATCCAATGTATTGGCTTTACATAATGCAGCATAATGCACATTTTCTTTTACCTGTTCCAAAGAACTCATCCCACTTAATAAGACCTGGCATCCCTCCAAATTCCACACCCATTTAAGAGCAAATTTTACAGGGCTTAAACGGATATTATTTTTTTTCCAGATATCTTGCACATTTTCAGGAAGAGGTCCGGCAAGTTTTCCTCCGCGGAGAGGTTCCATTGCTATTATCCCGATATCCTTTTGCACGGCTGATTTGTAACCTTTAAATCCTGCTTGATAATTAATATCCAGATAGTTTAGCAAAAACTGGCAGAAATCCCAAGGATAGGATTGCAGGATTTTGTTAAAAATTGGGTAATTATCGTGAAAGGAAAAACCGGCATATCTAATTTTACCGTCTGCTTTGGCTTTATCAAGAAAATCAGCTACTCCGTTTTTTTTCATCTCAGCCCAAGATTTTTGCGTTAATGAATGCAGCAGATAGTAATCGACATAATCAGTTTGCAGACGCTGAAGTTGTTCATTTAGAAAAGTATCCATATCTTTTCTGGATTTCACTAACCAGCAGGGAAGTTTTGTTGCCACAAACACTTTTCTACGGTCAATTTGAGTGATGAATTTTCCTAAGAGAGGTTCACTTTCTCCATTATGATATGTCCAAGCAGTGTCATAATAGTTCACTCCATTTTCATAAGCGAAGTGCATCATAGCGAGCGCCTGTTCTTCATCAATTTTATTGTCTTTATCCACAGGCAAGCGCATACAGCCAAAACCAAGAGCGGAAAGTTTATCACGGGAGTGGGGCATTTTACGATATTTCATATTTGTTCCTCATTATGAAAGTAATTATATATTTTGGCAGCTGTTTTTCTGCCGATTCCTTTGATGTTTGATAATGTTTCGATATCGGCAAGAGCGATTTTCTCTATGCTGCCAAGTTCTTTTAAGAGTAAAAATTTGTTTGTTTCACCAATGCCTGGAATCTTTTCGAGAGCGCTTTCCAGAGTTCTTTTTGATCTTTTTTGACGATGAAAAGTAATGGCAAAGCGATGTGCCTCATCCCGAATTGTAATCAACAAACGCAAAGCGGAAGATGAACGGGGTAGAATAATGGATTGTTCGTTTCCGGGGACGAAGACCTCCTCCGCTCTTTTAGCTAAAGATATCAGATTAATATCATTTTTAGCGTAATTGCGGAGAATTTGTTCGCTAACTGATAATTGCCCTTTTCCACCATCGATGATTATCAGGTCGGGTTTCATTTGTTCGTTTTTTTGGGTCTCAGCTAAAAAACGGGTCATTGTTTCCTGCATAGCGGCATAGTCATTTTGAGTATCTATGCTTCTGATGATGAAGTGTCTGTAAAATTTTTTTTTGCTCTTTCCGTTTTCAAAAAAGACAGCTGAAGATACAGTATCGCTGCCTTGAATAGTTGAAATATCCATACAGACAATTTTGCGGGGGAGTTTTGTTAATTTTAACGCTTCTTTCAGTTCTTGAACGGGAAAGATAGTTCTGTTTGCTTTTCGCATATAAGCCAGCTTACTTTCTTCCACAATATTAAAAGCATTGCGTTTTGCCATCGCCAGCAGTTTGGTTTTTTCTCCTCTTTGGGGAACTTGTAATTTATTTCCCAGCCAGGAATTAAGCTTCTCCATATCAACCGGTGTAAAAGGCAATAAAACTTCATCGGGCATTTCTTCTTTGTCAGTATAGTATAGTTGTAAAAAACTTGCCAAGATGCTATCGGGATTTTCATAGTCCAGATTTGTCAGAGGATAATTTTCCTGATGAATGATGGTGCCATTCTTCATTTTTAACACTACACACACAGCTTTGTTATCTTCTTGATACAAGCCGATTATATCGATATTTCTTCCATCGAGATTAAACACCGATTGATGTTTTTGAATATTCTGTATGGCTGTTATCCGGTCTCTTAATTTTGCCGCTTCTTCAAATTTTAAAGCACTGGACGCATTTTGCATATCAGCTCTCAATTCATCCAGCAAATCAGAATAGTGCCCACCAAAGAAACGCAACAAACGGTTCACCGTTATGGCATAATCTTTCTGGCTTATATAACCTGTGCAGGGAGCGGGGCATTTCCCCAGCTGATAATTCATACAGGGCTGTTTGTATTTGATCTTAGGAATATTTCTATTACAGCTTCGCATTGGAAATATCCATTCCAAATCAAGCAAGGTCTTGCGTAAAGAACGAACATCGGTATAGGGACCAAAGTATTTAGCATTATCTTTTTTCAATTCCCGAGTTATATAAATGCGGGGGAAAGGTTCGTTTATCGTAATCTTGACAAAAGGGTATTGTTTATCGTCCTTTAACATTATATTGTATTTGGGACGATATCGTTTAATTAATGTTGCCTCTAAGATAAAAGCATCTGCTTCGCTGTTGGTTATGATATATTCCAGATCGGCAATATTTCTTACCAAGTGTTCTGTTTTTATATCTTTGCCAGTAGCGGCAAAGTAACTCTTAACGCGATGCTTAAGGTTTATCGCTTTACCTACATAGATGATGCTTCCTTCTTTATTTTTCCAGAGATATACTCCCGGTTGATCAGGTAATAAAGAAAGTTTTGTTTCTATTTCTTTTGAAAGCGTTTGCATAGAATTTTAACTGCCTGGTTTACATAGTCAATTTTAATCAGGATTGCTCCAAAGTAAAATAATCCCATTGCCAAAACGGTAAGAATGCCATCTCTTATCAATAAAGCCATTCTGCCCTGAACGAAAAATATATTGCGGCATTCATAAAGCAGGATGTATAAAAAAATGCAAATTAGAATGGTCTTGGCAATATTACTTAGCAAGCCAGAATAAGATATTTCCGGCATTTTCTTTTTAAGGAGATAAAGTAGCAAAAAGTAATTGACGCTTGCTGTCAACGAAGTTGATAATGCCAAACCGCGATGCGCCATAAATTGCATCAGAATGAAATTCAGCGTTATATTTAAGGTAACCATCAGGATGGCAATTTTTACGGGTGTTTTTGTATCTTTAAAAGCATAGAATACAGGGGTAATGGTCTGATTCAAACTATAAAATATTAAGCCCAGAGAATAGAAAATGAGTGCCTGTGAAGTCATCCAAACGGCTCTTTCATCAAAAGCGCCACTCTGAAACAAAATTCTAACGAAGTCCTCACCTAAAGCCAAAATAATTGTGGTTACCGGTAGCATTATATAAGCAAGATTAAGACCTGTAAAACGAATGCTTTCTGAAAGCTCCTCATAATTTTTATTGGTTACGCAGCGTGAATAAAAAGGCAAAACCGCAGTTCCGGCAGATATCGCAAAAATTCCCAAAGGTAATTGCATCAGACGATTTCCAAAGCTTAAGGCAGTTATGGAACCGATAGGTAAAAAAGATGCCATTAAGGAATCGGCAATCAGATTTATTTCCCTTATCCCAATTCCTATCTTCCTGGGAATTATGCGTTTCCATAAATCTACCAAAGCGGCTGAACCAAACTTTAAATAGATAGCCCAGCGGTAGCCGATTTTTTTTAAGTAAGGCAGATTAATGATGGTTTGTAAAAACCCTCCTATTATTACTCCCCAGGCAGACCAAATGATTAATTCCTCTCCCGTCACTTTTAATATAAAATAAGGAATTACGACTGTAGCGATCATTCCTATATTTAGCAGAGCCGAAGAGAGTCCTGTCATAAAAAAATAATTATGAGAATTGAGTATGGCTATGAAAGTAGATGATAAACCGATGAAAAATAGATACGGAAACATTATGCGGGTGAGCTTTATAGCCAAAATAGAAGTTTTTGCAGCCAAACCAGGATAGAGGCATTTTACAATCAGAGGAGCAAGAATAATGCCCAGTAAAGTTAAAATACAGAGGATAAGGGTTAATACACTCAGCAGATTTAAGGCAAATTCTATCTGTTCATCTTTATCGCCTTTTATGGATATTTCATTATAAATAGGAACAAAAGCTGTGGATAAAGCACCTTCACCAAATAAGCGTCTCAGCAAATTTGGTATATTGTAACCCACATTAAAAGCATCATTTAGATATGTCGTGCCAAAGAAATATGCCATCACTTGGTCTCTTATTAAGCCCAGAATGCGGCTGAGAAAAACACCAATGGACATTACACTGATGTTTTTTGCCAAAGTTCTATTGGAAGAGGATGATTTCATTTATTGCTTTAGTAAGTGTTTACAATTAAGATACAGATTGGTCATCACCAAGTTCAGATTAACATTTCCTTCAATTTTGCGATTTAGGTCTTCCAGAAAAAGTAAGAAATCATAAAGACGGTCATCAATACCTGGATATGCTTCAGCAACATTTCTTAAGAAATCTATTTTGTCTATGTTGGTTATTTCCGCGTCGGAATTACTACAAAGAGCGCCTAAGTCGCTGGCAATGATGCGAATATACTTCAGTAGATCAATTATTTTATCTTTCTTTTGGTACTTTTTATTTGCTTCAGCCAAAGAAAAATAGCCCAAATCATTAGAAGCAGCGGCTAAAGAAAAAAGTTCAAAAGCCCAGTTACTGGATAGAGAAATATTATCGGAAGCAATGCGAATGGCCGTTTTTAAATTTCCTCCACTGATTCTGGAAGCAGTTCTGGCTGAGGATGCACTTATTTCAAAATCGTTTATCAAAATATCTTCCATCACTTTACGCGTAAGAGGTTTAAAGTAAATAGGTTGCGTGCGTGATAAGATAGTTGGAATTATTTTTTGAATGCGTTCAGTGATTAAAATGATGATAGTTCTTTCGGGTGGTTCTTCCAGTGTCTTTAAAAAAGCATTGGCAGTGGCATTATTCATCATATCTGCATCTTCAATGATTACAATTCTATATTTTGCTTCGTGAATGGATAATTCTAATTGTTTGCTGAGCATTGCGATATTTTCTTTGCGAATTTCTATCGTATCTTTGAAGAAAAAATCTACCCAAGGAGTGTTTACTTTGTTTTCCAGGTATTTTTGATAGGGTTTTATTGCATCTGAATTCCTAATTTCACCTTCGGGAGATAAATTTAAATTTGGAGTAGGGAAAATATAGATCAAATCAGGATGTTCCAGTTGCATAAATTTATGGCAAGAATCACATTTGCCACAGGGCTTTAATTCGTTAATAGCCAAACAGTTAATTGCCATTCCAAAAGCCAAAGCAGTTGTGAATTTGCCCACTCCGTCATTTCCATAAAAAAGATATGCCTGAGCTATCCGATCATATTCATAAGCTTTTTGTAAAAGCTCTAAAGCGTTATCCTGTCCTTTTATGTGGTTTAACATTTACACAATGCTTATTTTGCTTCGGCCTGCTTCGTCACTTATACTATATTGAAAGACCTTTTTGATAAAAGGACTGGTAAATTCACTTGCCAGCATATCATATAAATACACATCATGATATTCTCCTGAAACGAACATAAATTCCCTTTGCACGCCCACTTTCTTAAAGCCAATTTTTTCATAACAACGAATTGCGCGTTTATTATAAGACATAACGGATAAATAGATATTGTGTAAATTCAAAAGGTTAAAACCAAAATCGAGCAGTAAATTAGTGGCTTCGGCTCCAATGCCTTGATTCCAAAATGTTTTTTCTCCAATGAAAATTCCCAGGGAAGCATTTCTATGTGTTTGCGATAATTGATGGATACCGCAATTGCCAATAACTTTATTTGTATCTTTTTCTATAATGGCAAAAACATAATCTTGCTTCATTAGTTCGTGCAGTAATTCACTTTCTTTTTCTACATCAATGATCTTGTCGGAGAGGGTTACAAATTGACCTATCTCCATATCGTTCAACCATTCCGTGTATTTTTCCACATCATCCATAGAAATGGGCGATAGATAACACTTTTCTCCTACAAGTTTGCGAAAATATTTCATTTGTAGCTCCCATATTTTGTTATTTAGGGTTCTTTTTTTACCCTTTATGACATTCATTTCCTAACCTTGGCAAAGTGTCAAGAAGTTTCCTCAGCTTAAATTTTATCGCTCTTGCATAGAGAACCTTATTAAATAAATGGCATAAATGAAATCCCTACCCGCTTCGGGAATTTAGCTCCTAACCATCCGGTAACCAACCCGTATCGCGATATGGGATGGTTACGGCAAATATCTCTGCTATATATGAACTATCAGCAGGCAACGATGAAGGGAAAATGTTATGGAACGCAGAGAGGAAGAAAGTTGCAATTTTCCTTGTTAAAATTGCCTGCTCTAAACGGATTATTTTAAATGCAATGCTTCTCAATCAGAACTTGACAGAAGGAAGGGTTATATTTTTTTGGATTATTCTATACTAAAAAAGATGCGAAAGTGGCGGAATTGGCAGACGCGCTGGACTTAGGATCCAGTGGGGTTATCCTCTTAGGGGTTCAAGTCCCCTCTTTCGCACCAATTATAAAAAATAAATAGCAGGAGAATATAGTGCAAGTAACATTTGAACAATTAAATGAAGTGACTAAAGAAATTAACCTGACCATCCCTTCGGAAGAAGTTAGTGATGCTTATGAAAAGTATCTGTATAAGGTCTCTAAAGATGTAAATATTCCCGGTTTCCGCAAAGGAAAAGCTCCGCTTAATATGTTGGAACGCTTATATGCCGATAAGATTAAAGAAGATTTTTATAACGATTACTGTTATGATGCATTTATGAAGGCGGTTAAAGAATATGATATACATTATTTGCTATATCCCGATGTAAAAGACATTAGCTGGGAAAAAGGCAATGATATGACCATTAAGATTGAAATTGAATATGAACCAACCCTCGAATTGAAACAAATTGAAGGCCTAACCGTTCCTATTAAACCTATTCTCTTGGAAGACAAAGTAGAGGATTTCATTAATGAAATCGCGATGAAAAACAGCATCGTTAAAGAAGTAGAGACAGTTGAAAGTTTCGATGAAATAGAGGTAGATATAAATGTTCAGCAAGGAAATGACACACAAACTATTTTAGCTACTTTTAGTGCTTCTCCCGATGAAGCTAATAAATTGCCTGAACTAATCGGCCATCATAAAGGAGATACGGTTCAGATGAAATTGTCTGGTAAGCAGATAAGAGATAGTGCTTTGTATGCTGATATAGAAATAGAAGACGAAACGGAATATCCCTGTGAAATAGTGATCCAAACCATTAAAAGAAAAATTATGCCAGAACTTGATGATGAATTAGCTAAAGATATGGAATACGATTCTATGGAAGATATGAGAGCCAGTATAAGCGAAGAAATGAGATTGAGAAATGAACATTTTAATATGGAAATTGAAAATGCAGGCATCATTTCAGAATATTTTGCAGAAAATCCTTTTGCGCTACCTGAAAAAACTATTCAATATATGGTGATGGATAGAATGGGCAAGGTAAAAGATGAACAATTGGCTAATTTCCTCTATACGCAATTAAGATTTATGTATACGCAGGATATAATTAGAACATTTATCCTCGATTCTCTCCTGCAAAAAATGCCTATAGAACTTACTGACGATATGATGGAAGAATATATGACTCATATGGCAATTTATAACGATATTCCAGTTGAAGCATATAAAGAAAAGAGAGAAAAAGATACAAATATTGAGGATTTACGCGAGTCAGCCAAAGAATATTTTCTTTTACGCCAAATTGCTAAGACCTGTTCATTTGTGCTAAAAGAGGAAACTCCAGATGAACAAAATTTAGATATGGCATCGGATGATACAAAGGAGGAATAATGAGTTTTGTCCCCATAGTCATTGAACAGGTAGGTCGTTCGGAACGTGCCTATGATATATATTCTCGATTGCTGAAAGATAGAATTGTCTTTGTCGGCGGAGTGATAGAAGATAATTTGGCAAATACGGTTGTGGCGCAGTTACTTCATTTGGAAGGTGAAGATCCCGAAAAAGATATTTATATGTATATAAATAGTCCGGGCGGAGTTATATCCGCTGGGCTCGCTATATATGATACAATGCAATATATCAGACCCCGGGTTAGTACAATTTGTATTGGTCAGGCAGCAAGTATGGCTGCTGTTTTATTGGCTGCCGGGGCTGCCGGAAAAAGAACTGCCCTTCCCAATAGTAGAATTATGATTCATCAACCAATGGGTGGGGCTCAAGGTCAGGCAACCGATATCGAAATTCAAGCAAAAGAAATTTTGTATTTACGCGGTAGGATGAATGAAATTCTGCATTTGCACACGCAACAAAATATCGAAAAAATTATGGAAGATACGGAACGCAATTATTTTATGAGTGCTGAAGAAGCCAAGAACTATGGAATAATAGATGAAGTGATTTCAGTGCGAAAATAGCTTGACTAAATTTATACTAAATCAGAATTAAGAAAAATACACAAGTAACGCTAATAGTTATATTAAAAAATGCAAAACAAAGGAGGAATCCTTGGATAAATACAGAACTTTAACCTGTTCTTTCTGCGGACGAGCGGAAAATGAAGTGAAAAACTTGATTAGAGGCATTGCCGGTAACATTTGTGATGAATGTATCGTAATGTGTCATAATATCATTGATACAAATAAAGAAGATATATCAAAGGAAGCATTTGAAGCTCCGGTCCCAAGCAAAATCAAGTCCTATCTTGATCAATATGTTATTGGACAGGATAATGCCAAAGAGATAATTTCCGTTGCCGTTTACAATCATTATAAACGCATTTTCAAACAGCAATACGAAGATGATGTTGATCTGGAAAAAAGTAATATAATGATGATAGGTCCCACAGGTAGCGGAAAAACCCTTATTGCTCAAACCCTGGCAAGATTTTTACAAGTTCCTTTTGCCATTTCTGATGCCACTACTTTAACCGAGGCAGGTTATGTGGGTGAAGATGTGGAAAATATTCTGGTGCGCTTATTGCAAAATGCCAATTATGATGTTGCCAAAGCGGAACGCGGAATTGTATATATAGACGAAATTGATAAAATCAGCCGTAAATCAGAAACTCCTTCCATTACGCGAGATGTAAGCGGCGAAGGAGTTCAACAAGCACTTCTGAAAATTTTGGAAGGAACGAAAGTAAATGTCCCTCCCAAAGGTGGACGCAAACATCCACAACAGGATTTTATCGAAATGGATACTAAAAATATCCTGTTTATTGCCGGAGGAGCTTTCTTCGGTCTGGAAAAGATTATCA
>JBDKSF010000047.1 GCA_039680785.1 Candidatus Cloacimonas sp. | reverse complement strand
TGTGAGAGTATATTTTACAGGAAGAACGGCGTCCACCTGTACCTGGCAATATTTTTGTACCGGCGCTCGCTGTAGCGCCGAAAAAATAAGGCGGAACGGCGTCCACCTGTACTTGGCACCGCAAAAGGTACTTTTTTTAAAGGAAGAACGATATCCTGTCGTTCCCCTAACAACTGAGTTAAACAGTTCCCGCTTAATTTTAGGGAAGCTTGATATTTTTTTGTTGTGGGTTGACCAGGAGGTCAACCCTCCTTTATTTATCGACGGGTTAAAACCCGTCGCTAATACCTGTCGTCCCGCTGGGACTTTTTTATCATTGTTTCAATGCAACGGGTTAAAAACCCGTCGTTAGTATGTATCGTTCCTAACGGAACTTTTTTCCTTATATGTCTTTCTTTTCGAGGGGCTTACGCCCCATCGCTATGATTGTGTCGCCCACAAGGGGCTTTTGGGGAAATTAGTGTTTTAACAATCCCCAAAATCTCTATAATCCTGTTCATCCCAGACCTATTATCCTCTTAAATCTGGGGAATCTATGAGAGAATATTTTTTTGCGGCGGAACGGCGTCCTCCGGCTACACTTTTTTGCGGCGGAACGGCGTCCGCCGGCTACACTCTTTCAGGAAGGACGATATCCTGTCGTTTCCCTTACAGCCAAGTTATGCAGTTCCCGCTTTATTCTGTGATAGCTTAATAGTTTGTTTGTTGTGGGTTGACCAGGAGGTCAACCCTCCTTTATTTATCGACGGGTTAAAACCCGTCGTTAATACCTGTCGTCCCGCTGGGACTTTATTTCACATGGAAGTTATCCAAAAACTGTTGCAAAACAGCGGAGCGGGAAGGATGGCGCAATTTTTTAAGGGCTTTTTCTTCAATTTGGCGAATGCGTTCGCGGGTCACTTGAAAAATATTGCCCACTTCTTCCAGGGTTCTATGATAGCCATCATCAATGCCAAAGCGCAGGCGGATAACTCTTTCCTCGCGCGGGGTTAGGGTTTTTAGAACTTCATCCACTTGTTTTTTCAGCAGGGAGCGTTCAGCCAGGCGTTCGGGAGAAATGATGGTTCTATCTTCGATAAAATCGCCCAGAATGCTATCTTCGCTATCGTGGCCAATGGGTTTATCCAACGAGACGGGTTCTTTGCTGATAGACATAATGTTTTTGATTTTTTCCACGGGGATATCCAGAACTTCGGAAATTTCTTCCGGATAGGGATCGCGTCCCAGTTTTTGCACCAAGCGACGGCTGGTTCTATTGATTTTATTGATGGATTCAATCATATGGACTGGGATGCGAATGGTTCTTGCCTGGTCTGCAATGGCTCTGGTGATTGCTTGGCGAATCCACCAGGTAGCGTAAGTGCTGAATTTATAGCCCTTGCGGTAATCGTATTTTTCCACGGCGCGCATCAGTCCGGTGTTTCCTTCCTGAATGAGGTCCAGAAATTCCAGTCCCCGGTTGTTATAATGTTTGGCGATGCTGATTACGAGGCGGACATTTGCCTCAATCATTTCGTTTTGGGCTTTTTCTTTATTGCGTTCGGCGCGGTCAATTTCGCGCAGCAAGAAAATTAGTTCGTTGCCGGTCATTTTAGTTTCCAGTTCAACGCGGCGGATTTTTCGGCGGGCGTTTTTAATTTTGCGTAGGGTTTCTACAAAGACATTGGGGTCAATTCCCGTTTCGTCCAGCACTTCTTGAAAGTCCTCATCGCTTTTTTTGGCGCGGCGTCCATACATACAAATTTCGTCTATGGTGAAGCGTTTGATGCGGGTTAAGTTATTGATGCTATGATAGCTTTCTTCGATGCGTTCAACGAGGGAGCGGATGCGGTAAACCATTCGTTTAATCAGTTTATCGTTATAGGAAAGTTGCATAAAGGTATTAACGATTTGATTGCGGATTTCGTCAATTTCTTCTTGGCGGCTGGCAGTGCCGGTGTCATCAAAATCGCAATTATCCAGGATGTTTCCTACTTTTTCAAATTTTGACTCGTTTTCTTTGAGGATTTCTTTGAAGGAATCGATAATTTTGGCGTCCTGATTTTTATCTATCCAGGTGCTGATATCCACTTTAAAAATTTGGTCTAAGCGGACTCTTCTTTCTCTGTAGCGATGCAGGAAGTTATACATTTCGCGTAAGGTGCTGCCGCATTTAAAGACATTCTGGTTAATCATTTTTTGATAGGTCTCTATCTTTTTGGCTACACGCACTTCGCCTTCTCTATCCAGCAAGGGAACGCGTCCCATTTCTCTTAAATACATTCGCACTGGATCGTCATAATAGCGTTTACTTTTGAATTTTTTTGGAGAAGTGGGTTTACGAATAGCTGCTCCGCCTTTGGTGATGCGTTTTTCGGTTTCGTCTATAATTTCAATTCCATCCTGAGACAAATCAAAGATGATATCATCCACTTTATCAAGGAAGAAAGGGTTGCTGGGTAGAATATCGTTTATTTGCTTAAAAGTAATATAGCCGGATTCTTTACCCAAATCCACCAGTTTTTTTAAACATTCATTATAAGTAATCATCAATGCTCCTTCCTGTGTCCTTCAATAGAGGACTTTGTTCACGACCTTCCTGGTCATACGCCGATACTTTATAGCCAGCTTTTCTTTCTCTTTGAGGAGTTCCAGATTTTGCGGGTCTTTGCTAATGGCGCTATCCAATTCTTCCAAATCGTGTTGGACTTTGCGGATACATAAGCCATTTAGACAATCTTCAAAGCGCAAGGGCTGTAAATCCTCAAACAGAAGTTCAGCTAAGCATTCCTTTATTTCATTATTATCCAAGTTATCAAGCAAGGCAGCTGGTTCCCAAGGTTCTGCCTGCATATTTTTCTCTACCAGAAATCTATATAACTCCCGATAGCGTTTATTATTAAAATAACTCAAATCCAGTTCTTTGGCAAGTAATTTATACGAATCGTAATCCTTCAACGCTAAAACAAGAACACTTCGTTCTTCGAAGATATCGTTTTGAGGGACTACTTTTGTGGTTGAGTCCGGCTGGGGAACGGAAAAAGAACCCCGGCTATGTAATTTGCTGTTTAAGGCACCTTCCGTAATGCCAAAGGCAGCGGAGACATCTTTCAGCAGCAATTCTCTTTTTACTTGGTCTTTCAGCATCCGCAAGGCATCCAAAATCAGTTCGATTCTTTCTGCGGTCGGCTGTTCAGGACGCGCATCCGTAGCCAAGAAGTTTATAAGCGGAACTGCTTTATTTATAATATTCTGCATTGCTTTACTGCCTTGTTTTAGAATCAACGAATCGGGATCTTCACTTTCCGGGAGAATAGCCACATTTGCTTCCATTCCTCTGCTTAAACATAAAAGTCCAGCACGAACTGCAGCTTTAATACCGGCAGCATCACCGTCATATAATATAATAACGCGATTGCAAAAACGAGCCAGTAAATAAATTTGCTCTTCCGTCAAGGAGGTTCCCAAACTGGCTACGGAATTGGTAAAACCATTGGTATAGAGCCGCAGAAAATCAAAATAGCCCTCACAGATAATAGCCGTGTTGGCTTTGCTGATGTTGTATTTGGTTTTATAAATGCCGTAGAGCTCTTTTCCCTTGGTGTAAAGCTCCGTGCCAGGAGAATTTATGTATTTACCTACGCCAGCTTTGGGCTCTATAATGCGTCCCCCGAAAGCGATAACTTCACCTAAACTATTGTGAATGGGAAACATCAAGCGGTCTTTAAAGAGATCTGATAAGCCACCGGAATAATTGGCAAAAAGCCCGGAATCCTTTAGAAGAGAAACGCTGTAGCCCTCTTTCAGCAGATGGTTCAAAAGTGCCTTTTCGCTATTTAAAGCATAACCGAGCTGAAGCTCTTTGGCAGTTTCCGGAGCAAAAGAACGCTGCTTTAGATAGTCCAAAACATCCTGTCCATAAGCAAAAAGGGACTCGGTGAAAAAATCCGTGGCACTTCTATAAACGGTTAAGAGCTGTTCGCGTTTGGTATTTACTACCTTGGTCTTTTCGTAATCTGGAATTTGTATGCCGGCACGCTGCGCTAATTTTTTAACCGCTTCAATAAAACTAACCTTTTCAAAATCAGTTACAAAACCGATGACATTGCCGGCTTTACCACAAGCGAAGCATTTGTAAATCTGCTTGGGCTGGCTTACATACAGCGAGGGCTTGGTGTCATTATGAAAAGGGCATAAACCGCGATAGTTGCTTCCCACCCTTTTCAAGGGTATGTAACCTTGAATGACATCTACGATGTCGTTTGCACGGCGGATTTGGTCAATTAAGTTTTGGTCCATATCTTTTTCTCTTTTTTGCAGTCAAGTTCTTAAGTTCCCTATTAATTATAGGTAACTATATAAATATCTTGTTGTGGGTTGACCAGGAGGTCAACCTTCCAGCAGGAAGAACGATGTCTTCATCGTTCACCTAACAGCCAAGTTCTTAAGTTTCCTATTACTTATAGGTAACAATACAAATATCTTGTTGTGGGTTGACCAGGAGGTCAACCTTCCAGCAGGAAGAACGATGTCCTCATCGTTCCCCTAAAAGCCAAGTTCTTAAGTTCCCTATTAATTATAGGTAACAATACAAATATCTTGTTGTGGGTTGACCAGGAGGTCAACCTTCCTGTTATATACTAACGATTGTAACTCCGCTTCCACCTTCGCTGCTACCGGGAGTCCCAATACTTTTTACTTGTTTTTTCTTTTTCAGATAGTCACGAACTTTGGTTCTTAAAACGCCGGTTCCTTTGCCGTGCACAATTCTTAACGAATGCAATCCAGCTAAAGTGGCGTCATCCAGAAATTCATCTATCAGGGGTTTTGCTTCGTCAAAAGTAAGCCCCAGAATTTTCAGTTCAAATTTTGCTTTGGGGGTGACATTGGTTTTCACCTTAGGTTCGGTTTTTATTTCGGAAACCGGAGCTAATGTCTTATAAAGCGTGCTGACCGGTGTTTTAAAAGTGATTCCGTTCATATCCACTTTTGCCTGTTCACCCTCGATAGCCAAAATAATTGCCTCAGTATCAAAATTGGAAAGCCAAACCTTCATTCCGGGTTGTGGATTTTCGATGGGCAAATTATCGGAAAGGGTATTCTTGGCAAGTTCTTTCTGAATCTCGTTGGTCTTGCTTTCTATATTAAGCAATTTATGTTCCGAAAATGTTTTACGCTCCTGTTTGGAAAGGGTTTTCAGTTCATTTAACTCTTTCTGGTATATTTTCTGCTGGTTAATCAATTCCTGTTGCAATTCCTTTAAGTAGTTCTGGCGTAGCGTTTTTACTTCTTTTTCCCAGTTCTGTTCTTTTACTGTCAATTCTTGTAGTTTGCTTTCCAGCAGGCGGGTTTTGAGTTCGTTTTGATAGGTGGAAATACTATAATTCTTTTTTTCTTCCTGCATTTTTTTCAGTAGTTCGGTAAATTGTACATTTTGGTTACCGGCAAGTTCTTTGGCTCTTTCAATTAAAGTTGGTTCAATTCCCAGTGAGGCAGCAACTTCAATGGCAAAGCTGTCTCCTGGATAACCGGCAATGAATTTATAAGTGGGCTGCAGATTTTTAGTATCGAATTGCATTGAAGCGTTCAAACAACCGGGATGCTGTTCGGCAAATATTTTCAGAGCGGTATAGTGGGTGGTTACGATAGTTGGACAGCCCAGCTGAAGATATTTTTCCAGAATTGCCTGAGCCAAAGCAGAACCTTGTTGAGGATCGGTTGCGGCTCCAATTTCATCTATCAAGATTAAGGTTTGGGGATTGGCAAACTGCAGCATTTTGCCGATTTTTTCCAGATGAGCGGAAAAAGTGGAGAGCGCATTTTCGATGGACTGATCATCTCCAATATCGGCAAAAACATTACTGAAAAAGCCGATTTCGCTATCTTCGTCGGCAGGAACGGGAAGCCCAGACAAAGCCATCAATGTAATTAAGCCAACTGCTTTTAACAGAACGGTTTTGCCACCGGTATTGGGTCCGCTTAAAACAATAATTTTATGCTTTTGATCAAGTTTTAGATCAAAGGGAATCACTTTGTTAGGATTGCCTAAACGCAAGATCAACAAAGGATGTTTTGCCGATTTTAGTGATAAACAGGGTTGATCGATCATAACGGGGATTTTTGCTTTGAGGGTATTGCAAAGGCGTCCGCAAGCAAAACGAAAGTCCAGAAAAGCCAGTATTTCCTGATTTTGCAAAATACCTTTCCGCTTGGTTTTGATGGCAGCGGTGTATTCTGTAAAAATGCGGAAAATTTCCTGCTTTTCTTGTTGCTTGATAAGCTGGAGTTCATTATTGAGCGGAACAACAGCTATTGGCTCTATAAAAACGGTGGATTTGCTTCCGGATTGACTTTGCACGATGCCGTTTACAAAAGGGACGGCACTTTCTTTAACAGGTAAAACATAACGGTCTTCTCGCTGGGTAACGAATTTATCTTGTAGATAGCGATCTATGCTGCTATCAGTTAAAAGTGATTGCATTGTCTTTTGAATCTGCATTCGTAATGTATTTATGCGTTTACGAATACCCGAAAGTTCTTTGGAGGCGCTATCCAAAATCTCGCCGTCAGGATCGAATATTTGCAGAAATC
>JBDKSF010000046.1 GCA_039680785.1 Candidatus Cloacimonas sp. | reverse complement strand
GCAAAGTATAATGACCATTGTCGTTAAATGACTGTAAGACCTTTTCTGCTGGGGTGTTACTTAATAAATTATTGATAACTTGAACTTTTTTACCGTATTTAGGACCCAAAAGCTTGAAGTCCGGCTTCAATTCATATTGAACAAAGCCATCCTGCTCGCTCACAAAGTTGATATTATGAATATTTACTTCTTCTTTTACCAGATCCAACATATCCATTAAATCTGCTTTCGTTTTGGCGGGAACGAACATTTCGCTTAAAGGTTGGCGGACTTTTATCCGGCATTCATTTCGGGCTGCTCTACCCAAAGAAACAATATCTATCACTGTCTGCATTTTCTTTTCCAGTTTTGTATCTATGTAAGTGTTATCTACAGTTGGATATAATTCCAAATGAACACTTTCTCCCGCTTCCAAGCTTAAAAAAAGTTCTTCAGACAGATAGGGCGCAAAAGGAGCAATCAGCTTGGCAGTTTCCACAAGAACTTGATAGAGAGTTCTATAGGCATCTATTTTGTCTTGGCTAAATTCGGATGCCCAAAACCGTCTTCTGCTCCGACGAACATACCAATTGGAAAGCTCGTCAATTACAAAGCCCTGAATGGCTCTCACCGCTTTCGTAAAATCGTAGCCGTCAAAATAGTTACGAACGGTGATAATGAGAGAATGCAAGCGCGAAATAATCCAGCGATCAATTTCGGATTCTCTATCCCAATTATTAGGATAATTGGATGCTACGAAGCCATCAATATTGGCATAAGTGGCAAAAAAAGAATAAGTGTTTTTTAAAGTCCCAATGAATTTGCCTAATATTTCTTTCACACCTTCCACATCAAAACGGGTAGGAACCCAGGGTGGAGAAACTTCTAAAAGATACCAACGAATTGCATCTGCCCCATAATTTTGCATAAGTTCAATCGGGTCAACGGCATTTCCATGCGATTTACTCATTTTTCTGCCATTTTTATCCAAAATCATATCATTCACGAGACAGCTTTTATAACTGGAAACACCCTTCAACAATGTAGAAATGGCAAGCATAGAATAAAACCAACCACGGGTTTGGTCTATCCCTTCAGAAATAATATCGGCAGGGAACAGTTCCGGCTCGAAATTAGCATAATTTTCAAAAGGATAGTGCCATTGAGCAAATGGCATAGAGCCACTGTCAAACCAACACTCAATAACTTCCGGGGTGCGATGCATTTTATTGTCACAGGAACAAGTAAGCACAACATCATCAATATAGGGTCGATGTAAATCCAAATCTTCCGGAACATCCTCTCCGGAGCTTAATTTACCCTCTTTGCGAAGCTGTTCAATAGACCCAATGGAACGCTGTTTTCCACATTTTTCACAAACCCAGATATTGAGTGGTGTCCCCCAAAAACGATCTCTGGAAAGAGCCCAGTCCACATTATTTTCTAACCAGTCGCCAAAACGCTTTTCTCCTACAAAAGGAGGATACCAAGCAATTTTACGATTGTTTTCTATCAATTGCTCTTTAAACTGAGTGGTTTTTATATACCAGCTCTCTCTTGCATAATAAATAAGCGGACTTTTACAGCGCCAACAAAAAGGATAGCTGTGTTTTATTTGTTCTCTGCGGAATAAACTGCCACTTTCTTTTAAGTGACGGATAATATCTTTATCAGCATCTTTAACGAATTTGCCTGCCCAGGGAGTTACCACATCGGTAAATTTACCTTCCCCGTCCACCGGTTGAACAAAAGGCAGGTTGTATTTCATTGCCAGAGAGTAATCATCTTGACCAAAAGCTGGAGCCGTATGAACAACTCCCGTTCCTTCGGTCATCGTGACATAATCTGCCAAACAAATATAATAAGCAGGTTTATCAACTTTTACAAAATTGAAAAGAGGAAGATAGGAAATGCCTTCCAGTTCTTTCCCTTTCATTTCGGCAATTATGTTTACTTCTTCTTCCAAAATTGGTAAACGCGCTTTAGCCAAGATTAAATTTTCACCCTTGTAGTCAACTTTCACATAGGTCTCTTCCGGATGAACTGCTAAGGCAACATTGGAAATTAGTGTCCAGGGAGTGGTTGTCCAAGCCAGAAAATAGGTATTTTCTTCATCTCTTGCTTTAAATTTTACAAAAATGGATGGATCTTCCACATCTTGATAGCCCTGAGCCACTTCATGCGAAGATAGCGGAGTTCCACAACTGGGACAATAGGGAACTATTTTATATGCTTTATAAATTAGCTCGCGGGAAAAAAAGTTATCCAAAATCCACCAAACGGATTCTATATAGCTATTTTTTAGGGTGATGTAGGGATGATCCAGATCTATCCAATAGCCCATCAATTCTGTCATTTCACGCCAGAGTTTTTCGTAGCTGAAAACCGATTCCCGGCATTTTTGGCAAAATTTTTCTATACCATACTCTTCTATGCCGCGTTTATCTTTTAAACCAAGTAATTTCTCCACTTCAATTTCTACTGGCAAACCGTGCGTATCCCATCCGGCTTTTCTTTTAACTTGAAAGCCGTTCATTGTTTTATAACGGCAAATAACATCTTTCAAAGTCCTTGCCATAATATGATGAATGCCCGGTTTACCATTTGCGGTGGGAGGACCTTCATAAAAAATGAAACGAGGATTGCCTTCGCGAATATCCACGCTTTTTTGAATCAAATTCTGTTGCTTCCAATAGGCACGAATGCGATTTTCTAAGTGACGAGGACTTTCTTTCAGCTCTATTGTCTTATACATACACCTTATCCGATTTTCTTCTGATGCCCCGCTCTTTTTTGACCGGGGACATATTTCTGCTGATTGGAAGGATGGTTTTTGGTATGTTCTCTTTCTTTTTGTAATAAGGGATTCTCCTGTTCCGTTTCCACTTTTTTCTCTTCAAATAATTCACTGAAATGTTCTTTTAATTCCTCATGTTCGGAAACATAATTTTTCCATTCTTCCAGGGCTTTTTCCATATCCACACATTTTGGGCAGAGGACAAGTAAATTTTGTTCGCTAACTCCAATCCAACCACGATCGTAGCAATGGTCACAACTCTTTTTGTGACGATTCCTTTGGGCAATTTCCTTTGCCACTTCTAAATGTTTATCTTCGAGTATAAACATAATTTCTCCTTTGCCAAGTTTATAGAGATAATTTCCCTCTATTCATCCAGTTTGTGCCATTATTTTTTAATGCACAATTCTGTAAAAGGAAATTTTCTTGCCCAGAATTATTCTAAGCTTATTCAGCTTTTGGCAGGGTGTTTTGTTTTCTGTTTATTGGGCGTTACAGGTAAAGGCGTAACTTCTTCTATGGGTTCGGACTCCTTGGCAGGTGTTTCACTAAATTGGATAGGGGCACTAATCACCGTTTTTTTCAGTTCGATTTTTACAACTGGTTCTAAACGGTGGGTTACAATAAATAAGTTCTTATTACGAGACAAGGCAAGTTTTTCCTCTGCGGATAATGCCTCAATTTCGTTTAAACTGACTACCCTTTCGATTTTGCCGGTAGCCATATCCACAATTTGGACGAAGCTCTGTTTTTCAGCCATAAATTGAACCTCCATCGTATATTTATCAGGGAATTTTTTGGTAATTTCAGTTACAAAATTCAAATATTCATTAAAATGTATTTTATACCAGGCACGAAAACTCTTGCATTTGAATATGCGTGAACATACAGCACATAATTGTGGTGCAGGTTCACGGTAGTGTTTCAGTTCGCAAAAAAAATGCCTTTCTATTTTCATAACTTTTCCTTATCTATTAAAATGCCTATGGTGTCAAGTTTAAATTTCGCTGAGTGAAATTGCCTCTAAACTTGGAACTTTATTTCGCTAAAACACTACTTTACTGATTTGTTTTCCAACTTTCTCAAAAAATCCTTGCCAAAATCTCTGCCTTTTAAAAGCTGACTTCCTTAGTTTAACTATAAGGAAACAAATATGGCTACAATGGCTGATATTAGAAATGGAATGATCATTGAATTCAAAGATGATTTGTACGAAGTTGTGGAATTTTTGCATGTAAAACCGGGTAAAGGTCCGGCTTTTCTGCGTTCCAAACTAAAAAATATCCGCACTGGAAGAGTTTTGGAAAATACTTTTCGGGAAAGTGATTCTTTTAATGAAGTAAGAATCGAGCGCACCAAGAAGGAATATCTTTATCGGGACGGAAATTTTTTGGTGCTTATGGATTCAGATAACTATGAGCAAATGCACATTGATGTATCCCTTTTGGGAGATAAAGAAAAGCTGTTAGTTGATAATATGGAAGTTATGGTAGCCGCCACTCCTGAAGGAGAAATTATCGGAATTGAACTGCCTACAACCGTGGTTCAAAAAATTGCCGAGTGTGAACCCAATGTGAAAGGAAATACTGCCTCCGGAAGCGGAAAAGTTGCTTTTACGGAAACTGGTTTGCGACTAATGGTTCCGTTCTTTGTAGAGGTAGGAGATAAAATCAGAATAGACACCCGCACGGGTGAATATATAGAAAGAGCTAACTAAAAAAGAGGATAAAAATGGGAAAAGTTAAAAGTTTTACTGCCAAATTGGCGCATGAAATATCAACCGAGGGGAAAGTGATCTGCCCTGTTTGTAATACGGAAATAAAAAGAATTAAGCTTATTACCAACAAAAAGAACGATGGCAGCTGGTCACCTCAGAAGCAATATGTTAAAATTTGCAAATGCAACGAGGCAGATATTCTTGCCGGTAAGAATTTGTAAGGAAAACCTTTCAACCGTAGATACAATACTATTATTATGCCTGAAGAAGAGTTATGTTTCTTCAGGCGTTTTTTTAATTGACGATTTAAGCAGTTATAATAAATAGGTTTATAATATGGCTATCTGCTTTCAGAGGTTGGTAGCGAACTTTTTGTCTTCACGATATTACTTGCCTTGGGGGATTAAAATGTCTTGCCTTTTCCGGAAGCGGATAATTCTGCTACTAACGCTTGTTGTGGCTGGTTCATTATCAGCTCTTGTTCCACCTGTCCCTCTTTATGAAAA
>JBDKSF010000045.1 GCA_039680785.1 Candidatus Cloacimonas sp. | reverse complement strand
TCAACCACAACAAACAAACTATCAAGCTTTCACAGAATTGATTGGGAACTATATAACTCGGTTGTCAGGGGAACGACGAGGACGTCGTTCTTCCTTTAACTTGTTCTCTCACAGATAACACAGATTTACTTATTAACTACCACCAAAATAACTTTGAACTTCTGCACTTCCGCACTTTGCACTCCTGCACTTTGAACTTTGAACTTTGAACTCCCACACTCCCGCACTTTACTCATTTCACTGCCGTTATCTGAGAATTTTTCCCCCACTGACAATCGGTTTCATTTAAGTTTACTTTTCCCCCTTTGTATATTTGGATTTGGACATTGTCACCAATTTCTGTTTTGCCCAGAATGTTCAGTTTGGCATCTTTTTTAACCACAATTTTGCTGTTATCTTTAATAATCAATTTACAACCGGGGTTTACCGTCACAGTGGCATTTTTTTCCAAAACCAAATCGCCTTCCAAGACCGCCAGATAGTTCAGTTCGTTTTTACCTGTTACTTTTTTAGGTAAAGTAGCGCACATTTGCAAGAGGCGTCCATCACCGGGCTCAATACTAATTTTGGGACATTTATCATCCGAGTAGAAAACGCCTTTATCGAAGGGGTCATATAGGGCAACATATTTTCCCAGAATATTTTGGGCGTGGTCATCAAGAGAGAATTTCACCGTTTGAGGAGGGGCAGTTAAATAAGCATCATCCAATTTATCAGGATGCACATATATCAAGCTATCGCATTTAGTAGGGTTATTTTCCATCGATATATATTCGGTGCGGCGATTGACCATTATGAAATAAGGATATTTATCGGCTGCTTTAAAAAGTCCGCATTGCACATAGCCATCATAGAGATCAACTCCATTTTGCACCAATTTTTGAGGTAGAACTTCCACTGACTTTATCAGCATCGCTTCCAGTTTGGCAGGGTTTTGATAGCCATTTGTTTGAATAACATCCGTGTCAATCCATTCTTTGGGGTTCATATAATCAGCATACGCCAGGATTTTTTCATTTGCCTCTTTCAGACCTTCCCAACCAGCGCGGAAAGTTAATTCTCCTGAGGGAGCCACATCTATGGTGGTAAATTCTTGATAGCTCAATTTTAAAGCTGTGGCATCCAGTATTTTGTTATTGATTCTATAGGTTAAAATACCATCTGCTCCATAACAAAAAGGTAAAAGTTGAAAACATTTTTGCATATATTTGGGCGGACGCAACAATGCCCAAAAACCTGTTTCCGGGCTTGTATAAACCCATTCACCGTAGGACTGGGGACAGGGCATATATTTTGCGCCGGTTTTCATACAGAGTTCTTTATAGTATTTATATGGTTCCAACATATCATAATAAAGGCGTCTTTGGATTCCTCTTCTTTCTTCCGGGTTATTCCATTGAATCCAACCCCAAAGAGGATAAATATCGAAAGAGATGATTTCGGGATTAACTTCGCGGGCATATAATCCAATATGGTCATACATCTTATCATCTGGTTTCGTTACATATTTCCTATGCAAAATGGAACAGGTGAATAATGAAGAACTACCAGTTAAATGTTTTATATCTTTAAAAATATCATCTTGGATCCGTTTATAAGAACTGAATTGACCTTGAGTGGGCTCATCGGTAAGATAGAAATATTTAATGTTATCATATCTTTCCGCAAAGTCATAAACTCTTTTGCGGACTGCTCTAATCAGTTCAGTATCTGTTTTCTGGCGTCTATTCATCGTATCTTCAAATTCCACATAGTCCAGCTCCAAAGTCCCTTTTCCATTCCAGTATATTTGAGGATTCAGATTGCTAAGTAAATATTTCCAACTATTGCCTCCTCCCAAAAGACCAGCATTGTATATATCTTGCAAAGCAACCTTAAGAGTTATTTCTTTATGAGGCCAAATAATGTTGCCTTTTTCATCTTTAGAGATAAGAGGTAGCTTATTATATTGGTTCACCGTTAGTTTACTGGTTAAACCGGATTCGGAAGACAAAGTGTTTAAATGTGAAACTTTATGTTCATTTTTAGCATTATCAAAACCGTTAAAAGAGAATTGCATCAATTCTGCATTTGGATCCGTAGGGATATTTGAACATTTAAAAGCCAGCGTTATAAATAAAGTATCGTTTACCGAGGGATTCGCTTTAAAATTTTGCGCCCATTCTCTTTGGATAAAGCGGAATTCATTACCGATTAAATAATTTGTAGAGCCCTTATCCTGCCAGCGAAATTCCAGTTTATTAAAAGCATAGCCAGGTTGGCCATCATTTAGCTGCAAAAGATATTTACCGGAAGCAAGTTCATTGTAAACCTGCTTGCCAGTCGTGAAGGAATTATTGTAAAAATATTTATCATCCAAAAGATTCTCTTTGAAAGTAGAATCATATTCTGCCTCAAAACGCCAATAATTGGCAATGGAAAACGCTTCAATTCCATATTCAGGATTTTTACTATCTGGGTTAAATGCCATATCATAATGCAAAACATCCAGCCCACGCTCATCCATCGCTTTAAAAAGAAGGTCTGTTTTCTTAGGAAAATCACCCGGCATAACGGTTATTACGGAAGCATTGAATTTAGCCGCCTGAATTGAATCCAGCAAAGTATAATACCAGCCAGGCATATTTGGATAACACCTTAAGAGAGTATAATTTGCCAAAAGATATTTATCCGAATGCTTAGCAGAGAGTGAACCGAGCATTAAAATCAGAAATGCTACGACAAGACAGGAACTTTTTTTCATTTTTACCTTCCTTAAAATAATCTTATTTAACGGTTTTTCAAACTAATTCTACATAAAATCCTTCTTTCCATAATAAATAACTCTGTCAAGCAATATCCTCTTTTTTCTCTAACTTTGCCCTCTTATATGCCAGTAACATATCCGTAGCGATCCAGTAATGTCGCTACGGCAGTGTAAGGTGAATGTTACTGTGGCGTTACAGAATCGACTGTGCAACAAATAGTTATCTCTATGCGAAGGAATAGCTTTCTGATTGAAATTGCCATAACAGAAAAATTGTGCCCATTATTGTTGCCGATAACGCAAAAGCGGTTTCTCTTTCCTAAAAATGGTTATCTTTGCATAGCAGAACTTTAGCTACATAAACCAATCAATTTGAGAGATAAAGCAAGGGAAAAAGGAAGGCGAGATTATTCTGCCCAAAATAACGAGCCGAACATCTTCCTGATTTTGTTTATGCTAAATGCCAGACGCCATTTTGGAGCTACCAAATCGGCAGGAAAAATTGGTAACTGTCGTTTTTACTTGACACAGCAGGATAAAATAAAAATAGGGTAAAATAAGCAAAAAATAGTAAATGTTAAATTTAAGCTGCCTTGTCCGCAGATAATAGAGAGGTTTTTGATGTCCATATTTGACTTTTTTGGAATGATGGCTAATGATATAGCAATTGACTTGGGAACTGCCAATACTTTGGTTTATAAAAAAAATGGCGGAATCGTGATCAATGAGCCCTCCGTCGTTGCTGTATCTAATGATAATAAAAAAATTATCGCCATTGGAACCCCCGCGAAACTGATGCTGGGAAAAAATCCCGATGAGGTGCGCGTTATTAAACCCCTTAAAGATGGTGTAATTGCCGATTTTCAAGTAACGGAATTGATGTTACGTAATCTGATTTTAAGAGCGCAAAAAAAGCGTCTTTTAGTGCGTCCTCGGGTAATTGTTTGTGTTCCTTCCGGAATTACGGAAGTGGAAAAAAGAGCTGTGCGCGATAGTGCCCTGCATGCTGGCTCGCGCGAAGTGCATTTAATTTCGGAACCTATTGCAGCTGCCATAGGAGCTGATTTGCCAATTGACATGGCTTGCGGAAATATGATTATGGATATTGGAGGAGGAACCAGTGAAATTGCCGTTATTTCTCTCTCCCATATTGTTGTGCATAATTCCATTCGCGTGGGTGGTGACCAAATTGATACGGATATAATAAATTATTTACGCAAGAAAAATAACTTGCTGGTAGGTCCGCAAACCGCAGAAAAAATCAAGATGGGAATTGGCAGCGCCTATCCTCTAAAACAGGAACTGTCAATGGATGTGCGCGGAAGAGACATTGTGTCTGGCTATCCGGTAACGATAAAAATAACCTCGGAAGAAATACGCGAAGCAATTTCGGAAACGATTGCTTCCATTATAGATGCGATCAAACGCCTTTTTGAAAGAACGGTGGCAGAACTTTCTGCTGATATAGCTGAACGGGGTATTTTCTTAACCGGTGGTGGCGCTCTTCTTAAAGGTCTGGATGAAAAGATTCGTAAAACGGTGGATTTACCCGTGCATGTAGTTCCCGATCCTTTAGAATGCGTAGTAAAAGGGGCGGGAAAAGTTTTGGATGATGTGGAAAGATTTCGTCAAGTGCTGATTAAAAGAATTGAGGATTGAATCGGAATTTGAACCTTTCCCATAAACTGATA
Source organism: Candidatus Cloacimonas sp. (assembly GCA_039680785.1). Classification (NCBI taxonomy): domain Bacteria; kingdom Pseudomonadati; phylum Candidatus Cloacimonadota; class Cloacimonadia (SeqCode); order Cloacimonadales (SeqCode); family Cloacimonadaceae (SeqCode); genus Cloacimonas (SeqCode); species Cloacimonas sp. (SeqCode). Next base: position 13,804 of record JBDKSF010000045.1, on the reverse strand, counting down.
ATACCCTTATCTAATAGGGATATATGATGTTTAAGAAGAATTTGGTTCCCCTTGTCTTGATTGTGATTTCGCTGTTTATGCTTATAGGCAGTAAAGAAAACCGCGTTAAAAAAGCCGGTTGGATGGGAAATACGGTATTTTTCCCGTTCGTTAAGTCGTTGAAAGTAATGGAGACAACCAAGGAACTGAAGCAAGAGGTCTTTTCGTTGCGTAAACAATTGGCGGAAACAACATTAGCGAAATTGGAATTGCAAAATAAATTAAAACAATATACTGGCGCTTCTTCCATTACTTACGATGTGGGTGAAGTTGAATTAATGCAAGCGGAAGTAATTGGCATAGCGGGTCAATATCAAGAACTTAATTTGATTGTGGACAAAGGATTTGGTTCTGGAATCAAAATGGACGATCCGGTTATATCTGCCAATGGCATTGTAGGTAAAATAATTCAAGTGGCTGCAGATCATTCAATTGTGCTTCCTTTTTCCAATCCTCGTTTTCAATTGCCGGTTATGGATGCCAGAACTTCCGTTCAAGGTATTTTACAGTCCGATATTAGTGGAACTGTTTCGATGAATTTAATCAAGCTCGGTTCCGATATTGCAGTGGGGGATACAATTGTAACTTCCAATCTTTCACGACTTTATCCCAAGTCCTATCCAGTCGGGGTCATAAATCGGATTCGGGAATCACAAGATAACTTATTTATTAGTGCCGATATTATGCCCTTTACTCTGGTGGAAAATTTGGAACATTTATTTATTCTGAAAAAGGCAGAGAAAAATGAGTCACAGTAAACAAAATGAACCGTTAATCAGGATAGGTAATGTGCAATTTGCACGCATTCCTGTCAAAACCAAAATTATTTCTCCCCAAGATGACATTGCTGATTTAATCGCAGAATTTGCCTTGCCGTTAATGCAACCGGGTGATATTTTAACTATCAGTGAAAGTCCTTTGGCGATTACTCAGGGAAGGGCAATTCCTGTGGCGGAAATTAAGGTGTCCCTGTTGGCGAAAATCCTTAGTCGTTTTGTAGCCAAAGTCCCTTATGGCATTGGTTTAGGAGCTCCAACCAGTATGCAATGTGCCATTGAAGAAACAGGTGTTCCCAGAATTCTTTTGGCAGCTTTTATGGGAGCCGTAGGCAAACTTTTTAAGCGGAAAGGAGATTTTTATAAAGTGGCTGGAATGCAGGCAGCTTTAATTGACGCAGCAACAACTTCTCCTGTTCCGCCCTATACGGATACAGTTATCAAAGGACCTCTAAATCCACAACAAATATGTGAGGACTTGCACGCTAAATTTGGCTATGAATTTGCCGTGATGGATATCAATGATATTGGCGGTTGCTGGATGATTGGCAGCAGCAAAGGCGTCAGCAAACACTTTATCGAAAAAGTAATGAAAGATAATCCTCAAGGTCAGGGAGATGAACTGACCCCATTTTGCATTGTGCGTAGAGTAAATGACTGATGGTTTGGAAAGGAATTTGGAGCTATATTCTCGGTTTTTTCTTCTTGTATCTTCAAATTTTGGTGATGCCCGCTTTAGCTGTTTTTGGTGTAATACCCAATATTCTTTTGCCCTGGCTGATTTATATTGTCTGGACGCGTCAGCGTAATTTTGCCGTAATTCTGGTTTTTATCATCGGAATGATGTTCGATACTGTTAATCCGATGACTTTTGGCTTTTATGCTTTTATTTTTTTGCTGTTGGCTGTGGCCATAGATGAATTTCGCAAGCCATTTGAGCCCGAAAGCTTTGTAGCCAAAATGCTTACCATTGGTATTGCCAATTTATTATTTTCCCTAATCCAGCTAATTATTTATGGGGTTACTTTTAGTTTTGCGGCACCGCTTCCGGCAAAGGCATTGATTGGTTTTGGCTATAATGTTATCCTTTCGATGGCGGTTTTTTGGAGTATGCAACTTTTAAGCAAAATCCGCTTAACGATCAATAATGATTAAGAACCAAACAACTGTAACCTTTTCCATCGTTTTGGCAATTTTGTTTTTATTGCTTGGTGGTTGGTTATTTCGCTTACAGGTTATTGAAGGGGCAAAATATCAACGCATAGCGGAAAGTAACTTTGTTCGCATCCGCAGAATAACTGCCACCCGCGGAGAAATTTACGACCATAAATACAGAACTATAGTGCAAAATGTACCTTCCCACAATCTATATTTAACCAGTGGTAAAATAACTAACTTACCTGCGTTGAGCAAATTTTTGGAAGCAAATTTTGGCATACCTGCAAATGAACTAAAAGAACTTGTTTTCCAACAACGCTTCAAGACCTACGAAGAAATTTTACTGGCAGATAATATTCCTTACGAAACAACGCTGATTTTAAGCGAAGAACTGAATTATTTTCCGGAACTCTCTTTTCGCATTGGCTCCACTCGCAATTATTTATATCCCAATCACTTCACTGGTTATGTGGGAAGAATTAATGAGCAGGAATATGAGCTCTATCAAAATGAGGACTATTCTCTCAACAGTTATATTGGTAAAACAGGTCTGGAACGCTTTTATGAAGTTCTTTTAAGAGGAAAAGACGGCAGGGAAATTGTGCAGGTTGATTCGCGGGGACGCAGTTTACAGCTCTTTGAAGAAGGAGGGAACATTGAACCCCTCAATGGACTCTCTCTTGTTTTAACCATAGATAATGATTTGCAGGATTTTGTTTCCGGAATTTTCCCCCCCGGAATGAACGGCGCCATTATTGTTAGTGATGTTCGCAGTGGAGGAATTCTTGCTTATGTGAGTAAGCCAGATTTTGATCCCAATCTCTTTATGCAAAAAATTACACCCGAGACCTGGGATTTTTTGAATCGGGAAGAAAAGCCAATGATGGATAGAATCATTTATGGAACTTATCCACCGGGATCCGTTTTTAAACCAATTACAGCAGGAATTGGTTTAGACAAAGGTTTGATAACTCCAGACACGCATTTGGCTTTTTGTACCGGTGGACTTAAAATTGGTAACCGCTTTTTCCGTTGTTGGTATAGTAGTGGACATGGCAGTAATAATGTGATTGATGCCTTAAAGCTTTCTTGCGACACTTTTTTTTACGATCTTTCCTTAAAAATCAATCTAAATGATTTTTACAATTATGTGCGCAATTCTTTTCTCTTTGGAAGAACGGGAATTGATTTACCCAATGAGAGACAGGGCTTTTTTCCCACCGCGGATTGGTATAGAAAGACCTATGGCAAAAAAGAAGGCATTATTGGTCATAAAGTAAATTTAGCCATTGGCCAGGGAGAAGTGCTTACTACACCTTTACAGTTAAATGCTTTTTACGGAGCCATTGCCAATAACGGTTTATGGACTCAGCCCCATTTATTGAAACAAACAGTGGGCAGAGGACGCTTAACTCGCGAACAGGTTATGCCCTTAGCAAAAAAGAAATTACCGATGAAACCGGAAACCCTGAAAACCATTCAACAGGGTTTATGGTCTGTAGTTAATGCCCCAGGAGGCACAGGCGCCAATGCAAAAATTACTGGAGCCACGGTTTATGGTAAAACTGGTTCCGCGGAAAATGTTATGGGCAGAAAAACGCATGCCTGGTTTTGTGGCTATCTGGTAACCAATAAACCAGAGATTGTAGTAACCGTTTTTCTGGAAAATGCAGGGGGAGGAGGAGCTATGGCAGCTCCTTTAACGGCTAAAATTTTTAATTATTATCTGGGTAATCTGGAAAACATCAAAAAAGTTACTCCTTTGCCTCCCCAATTGGGAACGGCAGAAAATGTGGAAGCGGCAGAATCGGAAGCGGGGCTGGAAGAAAATGAATTAAACACTTCTGAAACGGAAACTGAACCTGTTTCCACTACCCCTGTGGAAGGCAATAATGTTCATTAACCGTAAAAAGTTCGATTTTGTCCTCTTTACGCTTTTATTGTTGCTGATAATTTTGGGTTGCATTATAATTTATAGTGCTTCTACAACTGTAATTGCGGGTCATTCACAAACTAAAAACACTTGGTGGAGACAAATTGTCTTTGCGATTTTATCTATCTTGGCTATTTTAGCATTGTTACGCCTTCCGATGCCAATTTTTGACCTATTGATTTTACCACTGTTTATTTTGAATATGTTGGCGCTTATTTTAGTGTTGTTTACGCCTGCTGTAAATGGATCACATCGTTGGTTTACTTTGGGTGGAATAAATCTTCAGCCCTCTGAAAGTGCCAAATTACTAACTATTTTAATGGTGGCGCGCCTCATTGCCAAAGAAAATTTAAACGAATACCAGCAAATTCTTTACGGTTCTTTATTAACTTTGCTGCCTACTTTGTTGATTGTTATAGAGCCCGATTTTGGAACCACGCTTGTTTTTTGGGCAGCGTTGATTGCAATGTTGATTGCTGCTGATGTTCCGTTGTTTTTTATTTTACTATGTATCAGTCCCATTGTAAGCATAATCAGTTCTCTTTGGTTACCCGCCATACCAATCTGGATAATTATTTTAGTCGTTTTACTTTTGCGCTCACATTTATCTTGGGTGGCTATAACGGTGGCGGGGATTATCAATGTTTTCATTGCTTTGATCACACCGGTTTTTTGGATGGGCTTGAAGGATTATCAACAGAACCGAATTTTAACTTTTTTAGACCCTACGCGAGATCCTTTAGGTGCCGGTTATCAGATTATTCAAGCAAAAATTGCCATTGGCAGTGGTTCTTTTTTTGGCAAGGGCTGGCTGAAAGGAACTCAGAAAAATATGAATTTTTTGCCGGAGCATCACACGGATTTCATCTTTTCCGTGATTGGCGAAGAATTCGGTTTTTGGGGTTCTATGCTTTTACTGTTGTTATTTGTAGCATTTTTTAGTCGTCTTATCTATAATTTGGGAGAATTGAAAGTGCGTGAAAGAAAAGTTGCCACGGCGGGTATTTTGGTTTATCTTATGTTTCAGACCTTTATAAATATTGGGATGAATATTGGTTTAGTTCCGGCAACTGGAATTCCTTTGCCTTTTATCAGTTACGGCGGTTCAAATTTATTGATTAATTCTCTTGCCGTCGGTGTTGTGCTAAAATATTTAAATGAAAGAGGGTTTATGAAATGAGGTATCGTTTCTTTGTTCTTGTCCTATTGGCAGTAATGCTTATTTTGGTTAGTTCTTGTTCGGTGATCACTACTCTCAGTTTTACGGAAAGGGACATCAAGGATAGCCCCAATCTGGTTCAGAATAATAGTTTCAGTCCTTATTCCACCATTGGGGAAGAGGCATTGAAGAGTTGGATGGTTATTCTTAATCCCCAGGATAATTTGGGCAGTCCAGTTAATATAGACCCGGAGAATGCTTTGGAAGGAAAGACCTCTTTGCGGATTGATGCTTCCAATAAATCTGTATTAATTTTAAGTGAGCCCTTTAATGTCCGGCGTTATGGAGGATATTACTTAAGGTGTTATTTTAAAACCAATTGTCCCAATCCACCGCGTCCCCAACTGCGATTTATTGTCTTTAAAGAAAATGGCAAAATAGTAAACCATTTCAAAATCAAATCCAATGTAAACAATGACTGGCAACGCTCCACCATCAGCGCCGGCTTTATCAAACCCGGTGCCAAATTTGGACGCCTGGGCATTTATATTCCTCCTTTTAAAGAGGGCTCAATTTGGATAGATGATACCGGCTGCTTTGAAGTTCACGGTTTTAAAATTGACTGATGCGCATTACTTTACAAAGAGTTAGCAAGGCAATTTGCTATGTGGACAATAAAATAACCGGCCAAATTGAAACCGGACTGCTAATATTTGTTGGTTTCTGCGCTTCCGACACTTTTCAGATTTTACCTTTGGCTGTGCGTAAATGCTTGGAACTGCGTATATTTGAAGGTGAAAACGGCAAATTTGATAAAAATATTGCAGATGTTCAGGGCTCGGTTTTGGTGATTTCTCAATTTACCCTGTATGCCGATTGTAAAAGAGGACGCAGACCAGATTTTAGCCAAGCCGCCACACCCCCAAAAGCAAAAGAACTTTATGATGAATTCGTGGCTTTGTTGAAAGAATCAGACCTGAATGTTCAAACTGGTATTTTTGGGGCTAAAATGCAAGTGGAATTAATCAATGAGGGCCCAGTTACAATCAACCTGGAATTGTAAAAGGGAGACCTCTCACAGACCTCACAGATTGCACGGATAACACAGAGAAAATGAGTTCTTATTAGAATTCGGATTATTTTAAGTGTAGCCGGAGCTCGCTGTAGCTCCGCAAAAAGTGTAGCCGGAGCTTGCTGTAGCTCCGCAAAAAGTGTAACCGGAGCTTGCCGTAGCTCCGCAAAAAGTGTAGCCGGAGCTCGCTGAAGCTCCGCAAAATAAAAAGAATTTTTCCTGGCGGAGGAACGACGTCCTCCGACTACACTTTTCATAGTTGGGTTAAAATGAAATAAATAAAATAGTTACAGCTTGTTCCTTGCTTGCTTCTCTTATGCCTCTCCTCTTCCACTCCTCCTCCACTCATCGTTAAGGAGGGGTGGAAGATAGGTGGAGGAGGGGTGGCTGGTAAGGGATATGTTAACTTTATGATATTAAAGAAGATACATCTCCTCATTTATGTGAGCGAGACAAAGCGGGCAAACTATTGCGTAAGTCCCTCTGTGCTTTCACATTAAAAAATCCCTTTGCTGCTATAGGAAGAGTTATAAAATTGCCATCTACCGTGTAAACAGTGCCTTCTGTTTGGTATGGGTCTGTTTTTTGCGTAACCAGATAGCGGTCTGCTCCAATAATGCTATCCCAGCTTAAGTTCAAATTGGTTCCATTGATAGTTAGAACAACATTATTGGGACTAAAATCAGCGGTAAAAAATTTGTATTCAGGCATACTTTTCTGACCACGGGCATTGGTGGAATACATAACGAGCTGATATTCACCATCCTGTTGTAAATGCACAATGCTTGCTTCCAAAGCTACCGTAATATCCGTTGCCGGATTGGTAAGTGCATAAGTATAAATATCTTCGGGATTGGCTCCGTTACCGGAAAAATACCAGCAGACACTATTTATAACGGGCTGAGAATAGGAAGACAGATAGAGGAATTTATACTGATTCAAACTCCAGTAGCCGGCATTATTTTTCACTCGGACACCCAGCAAATGCATTCCAGGTGGAACATTTTCATCAGTAAGCTCAAAATTAAACAGGTATGAATTTTCTTCCCTCATACGGGAATAAACAGGAATTCCATTACCCTGCCCCGGATCATTATCCACAAACATTTCTGCATAAGAAATGGGGCTAATGCCGGAGGCACCCTTAAAAACTACTTTGGAACAATTAGGACTCCAAAAACCCTTGGCATCCTGACAGCGCACAAACAAAAAATGCAAGCCGTTGGAAAGACCATTAGTAGAAATTGATTCCGTGCACAAGATATCCGAACTTCCGGTAAAAGCCAATGCGGTGCCCAAATGATAACCGGGATCAGTATCGTAATAATATTCCAGATAAGTAATCGGAGCATTCAAGGAGGACTGCTTTAAAATAAATTTACTGTTCAATATACTCCATTTTCCGTCTTCATCTTTGGTGCGGAGAAATAATATATGTAAGCCGTCTGATACATTTTGCAAGTTAACATCAAGAGCGGTATTGATATCTGCAGCCGGAGTAATAGGAACCTGAGTTGCCAATCCCCAGCCCGGATCCGTATCAAAATAATATTCTACCTGAGTGATGTTTACACTCCCCAAAAACAGAAAACCGGCAAAACAAAGGCAGAAACACAATAAAATGCGTTTCATTTTCCACCTCAATTGTTGGAACGAGCTTTTATCTGAACAGGAATTACAAACCCAGTTGCAGGAGCAGTAAATTCATAAATGGTAGGAATGGCAGGAATTCCTGATAAACGGTAGGGTTCTAAACCGCCAAAAATTCCGCAATCCTGTCCACTGATGCCTGCTCCAATTGCCGGAGAATTAGGACAAAGCTGATAATAACCATCCTGAGAACCAGTTGCTACATAAATTTCACCCGGAACATCATACAAATTTCCTTCTCCTGTGATAGATGCATCATATTGCCAATTCCAGTTATTCATAGCACGGAAGACATTATGATGAAAAGAAGTATTGGCATTATAACTAAAAACCCATCCCCAATAAGAATCATCAAAGATACACTTAAATATACAGTTGTAAACATCTGCATTATTGAAATAGCAGGTTCCTTCCACGATATTATTGGCAAAAACTCCACTGGCATTAACAGTTGACTGAAAACTACAACCAACTTGTGCACCTGGAATATAGTTATTGGCAATCAGATAATTAGCCCCGTCAACATATATCTCTGTCTGATACGGCTGAGGATTAGAAAAATAGTTCTGGAGAACAATACAATTAGAACTATATATAGATAGTAGATCTATACAATTGCGTTGGACCACTACATTAGAGGTATTGACATTTAAATTGGTTATTGTCATTCCGCTAATTAATGAACCGCTGGAACCGACATCAAATAATATACCGTTAACTGTGGCAGGAGTAAGATTATTTTGCAGACCGGGATTTTGATTCAGAAAATAGCCCGGCCCAATAATCGTTAATGGACGAGTTATAGTTACATCACTGTATAAAGTAGGTGCTCCATAAATATACAAAGTATCATAATCGGCTACATTTGGTGAGGCACAAGCAACATCTAAATTGTTAAAATTTGCAGCCATTCCAGGAATGTTATTTACATTCCAGACGGTGGAAAAGATTGCACTTACCAGAAGTGCTAAGACGAGAGTAAATAATGTCTTTTTCATAATAGTAACTCCTACTATAAGATTTTGTTTTAGGATTTTCTTATTATGAAAATGTCAAGTATTTTTTTATCTGGTTGTAAATTTAGCCCTAAGATAAATCAGAATATAGACCCTCACTGAAAACTTCAAATTTCATCACCAAAACTTCAAATGTCCAAGTCCGATGATGGTCTGATTTGTGATTCAGTTTACTAATAACATCCTTATCAACAAGTTATTAGTTACTATGTCAACACAGATCATATTCCATTAATGTCCAAGTGCTGCTTAAACACAGCCATATTTGAAGTTTTGGTGATAAAAAAAGTGTCCACACCGCAGGAATGCCCAAGTCCAAACAAGTTTCCGAGCCTCCAGTATCAAGGTGAAGACTAAGACCCGGAAATGGCACAGCGGGTGGAACTGCTGTCTCCCTCTGGGAAGACCTGAGCGGTTGAACGACGTAAAGAATGTAAGCCGGTTCAGGAGCTGTCATGTGGTTGGAGACGGAATGGTCAGGAAGGTCTGCAATGTAAAGCAGGGAGACCTGCCGGAGGACATGAGAGTCCGGCAGGAGTCAGAGTGCTCATATTAGCGATGATACTTGGGACAACATAACCCAAGAGGAGCAAAGGGGCACAGGAAAACAGATTTTGGAAAGGAATACAAATGGAAGAACAACGAACGTCAGTGCCTGAAAAGGCTAAGCAAGTACGAGAAATCCCAGCCCATTGGGGATGGGTGGAACCATTGGTATGGACTTACAAAATGCTGGCAGCCCTCGAAAGAGGAGTCAAAGGTGGAAAGTGGTTCAGTCTGATCGACAAGGTATGGTATCTGCCCAACCTCGAATCAGCCTGGAAGAAGGTGGCAGCCAATCGTGGAAGTGCTGGTATCGATAATGTAAGTATCAAGCACTATCGCAGGCATGCTGCAGAACGTCTTAATCGAACCTCCGAACTGCTGAAGCAGGACAAATATCAACCAGCAGGCGTCAAGCGTGTATGGATTGATAAAGCAGGCAGTAAGGATAAACGTCCTCTGGGAATACCGACGGTTACCGACAGAATAGTACAAACAGCACTACGCAACGTCATTGAGCCAATCTTTGAGGTGGAATTCTGCCAATACAGCTATGGCTTTCGTCCCAACAGATCATGTAAGGATGCCCTCAGAAGAGTCGATGGACTACTGAAAGACAACTACAGGTATGTGGTCGATGCCGATATCAAGGGATACTTTGATAATATCCCTCAAGATAAGCTGATGAAGATTGTGGAAGAAAAGATAGCTGACAGCCGAATCCTGGCTCTGCTATACCAATATCTCAAACAAAAGGTAATCGACACTGCGGCAAGCTGGACGCCGGAAGCAGGTACTCCGCAAGGAGCGGTAATCTGTCCCTTATTGGCAAACATTTATCTCAATCCGCTGGACTGGCTGATGTTGCTGCAAGGGTTTGAAATGACCAGATATGCGGACGACTTTGTGGTTATGTGCAAAACAGAGAAAGAGGCAGAAGCGGCTTTGGAAACGATCCGAACCTGGACAACGGAAGCGGGGCTCACCCTGCACCCAACCAAGACCAAGATCGTAGATACCGAGACAGACATCTTTGAGTTTCTGGGCTACAAGTTCAAGAAAAGGATGAAATTCCCTACAGACAAGAGTATCCAGAAGTTCAGAGACAATATCAGAAAACATACCAAGCGCTGCAATGCCCACAGCCTCCAAACCATCATCGACAGGATAACACCTATCCAACGGGGATGGTTTGAATACTTCAAGCACGCCCACAAGAATACCTTCCCAGATCAAGACGGATGGACAAGACGCAGACTGCGCAGCATTCTCAAGAAACACGAGAAACGCAAAGGAATTGCCACCGCAGGCAACGACAACCTCAGATATCCCAATTCCATCTTCGATAAACATGGGTTTTTCTCAATGGTCAGAGCCCATGCAGAATTATGCCAGCCTCTTTAATGAGCAACCTGTTTTCTGGAGAGCCGTATGCGGGAAAACCGCACGTACGGTTCGGAGGGAGGGGAGCCAGCAATGGAGCACTCCCCTACCCCTATCCTAGTAAGATCGTCGGATATTCCCGGGTGCCGGGCATGCCAAAGGTTATCATGCAGCTTACCACAAAAACTAAATTACAATATGTAGATATTGAAATGAATATATTATTCTAATAATGGAATAAAAATTGCTTTATAATTAAATGATATTTATGAACAGTATTTAAGGAACAAGTCCAGATTCCAAGGGAGGAGAAAATGAAGAAGATAGGCTTGTCTTGCTTGTTTATTGTTGCAGTGTTTCTGCTAAACGCTGCCGGAGTAGTGCTGAACAGTAATAGTACCCAGTATCAGCTTGCGCACCTTGATTCATGCGCTTATGATGTGAATGTAACCAACCAGGTTGCTGAGGTGAAGGTAACGGAGACATTTACAAACCTGAATAACTACCTGCTTTATCCGAGATATTACTTTCCCATACCTCGTGGAGCCAGTGCCACAAAGCTGCGCTGGAATTATGGCCAGCAGTGGAATGAGGCCTCCATCAGCGGTTTACCACCCAATCCCCAGGGAGGGCCCAGTACTTTTCCGGATGACTATAGAGTCTATATGCAGCTCATGCCATTGGTTTTTGATTTGCCTGATTCACTGCATTACAATGAAGATGTTACAGTGGAGCTTACCTATGTGCAGTTGCTGAGCTATAACTTTGGCAGCGTAACCCTGAACCTTAAAAATGACTATCGGCGCATTCAGACGGATCCGGTTTACAGTCAGAGCCTCAATATAGATGTAACTTCCGATAAACAGATATTGAATTTTGAGGTGCTGGATATCATTGCCCAGGTTTCACACACCGATAACACTGCCCATGGCAGCTATCACATAAATAATGCTGTTGCAGTTAATAACTACCGGTGTGTGCTGCAGCTATCTACCAGTGTAATGTCTTCCTGGGGGCTAAGTACCAAGCTGGATGAAGCACCGGATGAAGGTGCGCCCGGGTTCTTCCTCTACTCGATGGAAGAGAATACCATCCCGGCGGATACAGTCTTTGCGGCAAGACTGAATATCGTGATCGACGTTTCGGGAAGCATGTCCTTCGAGAACAGGCTGGTGAATGCCAAGGCTGCTGCCTGCTATGTAATCAACCATTTGCAGCCGAATGACATGTTTAATGTGATACTATTCGATCATGTGGTACGGCCTTTGTGGGGAAGTCTTCGAGAAAGAACCTTGAACAACATTAGTGAAGCTATATCCTACATAAATAACTACACCATGCCCAGTTTGAATGGCACCAACCTGCATGACGCATTAGATCGTGCCATTTGCCAGTTTTTGATAGTGCCGGATGGGGTAAGAAACTGCATACTCTTGCTTTCCGACGGACAGCCTACGGTTGGCGTAACAGATCCTTACCAGATAATAACCAACATCGATAACCGAATCAATAATAACCATACCGATCCAATCATCCATTGCTTTGGAGTGGGATCGGAAGTACATTACCAGCTCCTCTCAGCGCTTGCCCAGAACCACCATGGTGCGGCTGTGTTTTTGGAGAGCTCGGAAATTGTGAATACCATCACTACCTTCTATGATGAGATGCGTAATCCCATATTGGGCAATCCTGAGCTGTCGATAACTCCGGCAGGTTCTGTTACGGAAGTATTGCCTTATCCGTTCCCGTCTGTTTATGGCGGGATGCAGTATCGCCTGGTGGGACGTTACACCACACCGCAGACGGTGAATGTGTCAGTAAGCGGATTGCATGAAGGGATTTATCATGATTTCAATTACGATTATGACATGGTGAATGCGCCTGACTCCATAAACAGTTTTATTCCCAAAGTGTGGGCTGCCGCAAAGATAGATCAACTGGTGGTGGAGTACTATTCCCTTTATCCCACTTCTCCAGAAGCCATTACCCTAAGGCAAGAGATTATCGACCTTAGTATTGATTTTGGAGTGTTGTGCATATTCACAAGTTTCACTCCTGATCCGCCCAATGAAGTACACGACGAAACTGAGACGGTTCCACCCACTGCCATAAGGCTGCTATCCAATATCCCCAATCCTTTCAATCCCACCACCACCATCCGCTTTGAGGTGTTGGAAGACCTGCACGAAGATGCAGAGCTGAGGATATACAACCTGAAGGGACAATTGGTATGCGTAAAAAAGATAAGCGTGAATGGCAAAGGGATTTATGAAACCCAGTGGGATGGAACTGATCTACATGGCACGAAAGTGGGCAGCGATGTGTATGTATACCGCATAAGCTATGGCAAGTACCTGGTAACAGCCAAAATGACAATGATGAAATAGTAATATCGTATAAGGCACAGTACTGAAATATATTCATTATCGTAGTATTTGGGATATCGGGATAATAAGTGTCGCCCATTAGGGCGTAGGAATGGTGTATGTTCAAATAAGCCCCCAATGGGGGCGAAAGGTGCATAGCGAGGGTGCGTAAGCCCCTCGTCGATAAGGTAATTCATAATGATAGCCCTTTATGGGCGACACCCTTTCAAAAACACACGGATCCCCCCAAAATTATTTTAGCCATTTTTTCAATTTTTGAACCAACTGTGCATTCAACCCATTATATCGTTAATGCTTAAATATCAGGTAGTTATGCAATTCAGTAAAACCCTATAAATAAGTTATTCGTTTGCATTATAATGTCTTATGTATATTAGTTTCTATATCTTTATAATATATTAAATACTTAGATTGTGATTTTGTCACTTTTATTCTTGGCAAAAGGGGTAGCTCCTAAACAAGTGAATTAAAATTAAACTATAAGGAGTTACCCCAGCCATGTTTACAGAACTACAAAAAATTGCTCAAGAAAACTTGCAAGAAAAACTTTATGATTGGTTGGATCAATTTTCAGCGTTTCTCACTAAACCGGAATTTAACAATGTATGTTCCCTTTGTTTAGGCATTCTCAAAAGTAAATCGGTTATCATCAACCGCATAGCTCAAAAGCTTAATGAAGCGATTTCCT
>JBDKSF010000044.1 GCA_039680785.1 Candidatus Cloacimonas sp. | reverse complement strand
GGATGTTTTCTCATTAGATGGTAGATTATTTATATTGTTGACGGTTGATGGGGACCATTATTCCTTAGTTGACCCTTTTACTAAGGACAACCTTCCCCATTTTTGGTCAGATGCAGTAAAAATTACTAGCGCAGGTGTGCAGGTGACTAAAGAGGAACTTAAACAAATAATGTACGGCGCTATCTTTAGTTATTGTGGCCACATTTCTGAGTTAACCATTAAAAATGGACAGTTGGTTAGATAAGGAGGAAAAATGAAAGCCTATAAAATAGTCAAAAAGTCGAATGGAAAGTATATCTCCTGTGGAAGTGGACTTGAAGAGGGTCATGCCTTAGTTTTGGAATATAAAGAAGGAGAAATAACTGTTGCCTGGGAAGGCACTGTTGGAATATTCATTTTTACCGATTTGCAAGATGCTCTTTCGTGTTATAACGAGCGTAACCTTGATGCTAAGAATTATGGACTTTTTGAAGTTAAAACACTTTCTAATACTTTTTCACCTAAAAAATTTATTGAAGAGATATATTACCTTCAAGGTTTTATATTTAATAGATTAGTATATCACCAAAAGTTAGTCAGCCCAACTCCATATATGAGTTATACTATTCCTCATGGAACAAAAGTTTGTCAAAAAATACGTGTGGGTAAGTTGATCAAAGGAGGCACTGATGAGAGCTTATAAAGTTTTTGAAAAGTCAAATAATTTTTACGTGTCAAATGGGGCTGGATTAGGTCAGAATGATACATTACTTTTAACCTATCATCAAGGAGAAATAATCATAGCTCTACAAGGAACTATCGGTATTTTTATTTTTAAACGCTATGATGATGCTTTAAGATATGGAGGACAGTTCTATATTTTAGAAATTGAGACTTTAGCACCTATAAAGCCTGTAACTAAAGTGGTTAGTAATCTTCACCATCTATATGGTGATGTCTTCAAACTAGCAACTTATAAGAAAACCTTAGTGCCTGTAGGTCAACAAAATTATATCGTTCCAGCCAACTCATTTCTTTGCAGAAAAATCAAAGTCATTGGGCTTGCTAAAGAGAGGTGCTAAATGGAACTCAAAATAATGACAACAGAAGGTGAAAAAGTTATCAAGGCTGAATCCTGTGAGCTTTATGCTATTCATAGGACTTGGTGTGGAGACAAAAAGTCAGATGATTGGGCAGTTACTTTCGTGCCTAATGGCTATAGTGTGGCAAAAGGCTTTCCTACTCGCCAAATCGCAAGGGCTTTCGTTAAGGAGTTTAAAAAATTCCATGTTGAGAAAACTCGTTTAGTAGATCCATCAATACGTCCTGCTGACTTTACTGAAGAAGAAATGCAGTTGAGGCGCAAATGTATAGACTTGATAAATCACTTCAAAACTGGTCACAAGTAAGACCTGTTGTGATTTATTTTGAAGGCAAGATTGTTATTGACAATTATTACCTTCGCAAAGAAGGTATAATGCCTATTTTCGTATATCAAGTTCACTGTTTTCTTGGGCACACGGTGGTGACGCCAGTAGGCGAGTATATGAAGGACGTAGTAGCATAGGAGGCAAAAATGACTATTTATAATTCTATAAAAGAAGCTAATCTGATAGTAAATAAAAATAGCTTTGCAGACATTGCTTTGCTTGCGCCGCATTACTTTCAATCTTTTCCAGTTCCTTATGAAACAATTATGAATGGAACGCCTCAAACACATACCTATTATGGGCGTATATATGACATAGACCTCTATCAAGTAGAAGGAAAAGCTGTCACTTACAATGAATTGCGCAGTCTACGAGGAAAAGCTTATGCAGGTATCATGCTTGAAGACAAGTTGGTACTAGTGGAAGTGTTTAGTGATTATGGAGAAGATGGTCATGTAGATTACGTTCTTAAAGGAGTTGCTTTAATGAGCAAAAATAATGAGGATGTGAAGAAGTTGCTTGATGGGACTTATTTTAATGTTGGCTAGGTAATAAGGAGGCAAAAATGAAAATTAAAATCAGAAAGGATGCCAAGGCAATTTATATTAGTTCTTTAAAGCCTTTTCCTATTGATTGGCATTGGGCAGACATTCTTGAAAAAATTGCTGGCAAAACCATTGAAGTTGAAACTGAGTATCTTTTCAAAAATCAGTTCAATACAGTTCCCATTCCTGGAGTGGCTGAAAAGGGGCTGAGGATTATGCAAAATCTGGTTGAAGAAGTGATTGATGATGTTCGCCCAGGAAAAGCCAAGTGTAACTGGTGCGGCAAGGTTTCGGAGAATCAGTTAGTTTGTATGGCTTGTGGACACAAAGATTATCTGGAAGTTTTTTAAGGTAGGTAACATGAAGATATTTTACTGGTTTTCAGTAATTTGCTTTTTCCTGGGGCTAGGTTTAGTCGAAAACAAGCCCTTTTGGGCCTTTATTGCCATTGTCATGGCTTTTATTTTCTATAAAATAGGTGATGGCACAAAAGAGTTCTGGAAGGAGACGATATGAAAGAGCTTTTTAATGACGAACAGTTAATGGTTCTGAAAGAAATAGCAAAAGATAAAGATTTAGTTGAAAGGGTAAAATGGTGGGTAGATCAAATAGGAGAAAGTAGTTTTTGTCCTATGACTAAAAGTGATCAAATGGCTAGTAAGAACGAATGTAATAAGTTATGCTTTAGAATTTGGTACGATCTGGTGATTTGTTGTCCTTGCCATGGACATAGACCAGCCAAAGAAGCTGCTTTAATCATTTTGGAGGAGGCTAAAAATGGAAATCAAGACTAAGTTCAGTAATGGTGATAAAGTTTACACTTTAACGAGAACGGCAAAACAATTAACTAGCACTTGTCCTTGTTGTGCTGGCAAAGGCATTATTTTAGGTGAAGATTGTAATGATTATTTCTGCCCAATGTGCCATCGTAAGGGCTATCTTTATGCTGGTAATAAAACTGTCTGGGAAGTTGTCGGTCCTTACACAATTGGGCAGGTTCGTGTCGAAATAACAGGTGAGTCCGAAGGTTACTCTCCAGGTGGTATTTTCGATAACTATGGTCCTCAAAAATATGAGTATATTGAGCAGTATATGCTGGAGGAAACAGGGATTAAGAGCGGAACATTACACTATGCTGACTTGTTGTATTCTACTTTCGAGGCAGCCCAAGAGGCGTGTGAAAAGAGGAATCAGGAAAGTGAATAAGGTTTTGGTGAGGTTCGTAAGAACTGAGTTTTTTGCAGGACGAAAAATACTATTCCTGGCAATCAATGGTAAGGTCTATGGTTATGAGCCATTAAGAGATGAGCTTTCGTGGCTTTTAAAACGGTTCTGGCAATTAAAGCGGTATGGAGATGGAAGGGCGCTTAACTTTATAAAAAAGAGGATGAAAGTGATTTTTAAAGGAGAAGAAAATGCCAAACTATATTACTAATAAACTTGTAATAAAAGATCACATTGTAGAAGTTCTTAACTTTTTAAAAAATGATACTGAAGCAGTTGATTTCAATAAGATTATACCGATGCCATCTTCACTAGATATTTCAGATTCATCATTAGGCGATGAGGGGATGCGTCTTTTGTTAGCAAAAGCTGATCCGCTATTTGTAACT